>JAZHDE010000221.1:0-8243 GCA_036584515.1 Candidatus Cloacimonadota bacterium
CACCAAACCGCAAGCGGTTTGGCGAGGACCCCGGCCGCAGGAATGACATAAGGTGAACATTGGGTGGTAATTGGCGTAGCCTGGCGTAATATCTCGACATATCTGGAAACTGATAATTATTCAATAGTCTTTTTTTACAACCCCCCACCCCATTGAAAAACGCTGGCGCTTTCCAATGGAGTGGGGGGTTGATTATTTTTACGGAAGCACTGTGCAAAGAACGAGGGGCTCCGCTGCGCTTCGCACCCTCGCTATGATCTTTCGCCCTCCGGGCTATGACGTCAGGCATAAACAGGGTAATATAATACAGACACTTTATCACTCCTTCACTGCTCCCTCCATCACTGCGCCAGCAAGTGCTCACCTGGGATGGCAGAGACAGCCGGAACCAGCGCTGCTCCAATGGAATATACTTCCTGAATCTGGTATTGGATGGCAGGAGTATCAGCAGCAAGAAGGTAATGCTGATCAGATAACCAGGTAAAGACAGTTGCACATGGTGCAAAGCAACTGCAGCTCGTTTACTAGCGGGGTAGCCAATTCTTGATAACCTGCCTGCACAAGACCAGCCAGTTATATGCATCAGGTACAGAGCCGATCTGACTAGCCTTGGTATGGATAATCAGGCTGGATTGAGAATTAGCTTGACGAAAATCTGCCATTCTCCGCCACCTACAGACATTAGTAGAAACGGGATAATGAATGTCGAAACTCATCATATACGGCAGAGCTGCCTTGGCAATGCTCTTCTGGTCTGTCACCTTTGTCTGGTTCAAAGTCGTCTTCGGGGCGGGTTACCGTCCCTACGAAGTCACCTTTTTACGCCTGGCCCTGGGCGTGGTGATCCTCTTTGCTATCATCTGGCTGGGTAAGAAACGTGAGAAGATCGATCGCAAGGACATTCTGCACTTCATGCTGGTGGCCTTTTGCGAGCCTTTTGCCTATTTCATCGGAGAAGCCAATGGACTCACCTATGTGAGCCCCACTCTGGGCTCGCTGATAATCTCCCTAATCCCGATCGTGACAGCTCTGGGAGCTTGGTTGATCCTGCGGGAACGGGTCTCTCCCCTGCTCTTTTTGGGCTTGGTGGTCTCGACTGCCGGAGTGGTGCTGATGAGCCTGGGGGAAGAAGATATGCATGCCACTCTCAAGGGCATCCTCTTTCTGCTTCTGGCAGTAATGGCTGGGATGTTCTATGGCATCACGGTGCGCAAACTCACTCTCAAATACAGCACATTAACCATAGTTTCGATGCAAAGTCTCTTTGGTCTGATCTACTTTGCCCCGCTCTTTTTCTTCCTGGATGGCCATCACTTTTTCACTATGCAACACGATGCGGGAGCCTTGGGAACAATTGCTGCCATGAGTATCTTTGCCACAGTGGGAGCCTTCGTGCTCTATACCGGAGTGATTCGGGAACTGGGTGTGATCAAAAGCAATGTCTTTACCAATCTGATCCCGGTATTTACTGCCATGCTTGCACTTATCATTCTGGGAATCCCGATCACAGGCCGGGCAATTCTGGGTCTGACGCTCACCATCGGCGGTCTACTACTCTCTCAAGCGCCGGATTTGGCTAAGATTTGCGCAAGAGTGAAAGCCGGGACTTGACTTGGAACGTTTCATGCTATATACTGTTGATAAATATGTACTAATTCCGTGGAGGTTTTATGCATCCTGAAAGACGGACGCTAATCCTGACAGCTATACTGCTTTTGCTCTTCAGCTTTCTGGGAGCGCAGACTTTTCGTTTCAGTGTGAATCCCACCGAACTCAAAGCCGGAGATCAGGGCAAGATTTCGGTGCGCATGACTATTCCCGAAGGGAAACACCAGTCCCGCAACCCTTTGGACGATGAATACTTCAAGCTTAGTGCCACTCATCCCGATTTTGTCTTTGGCAAGACTATCTTCCCCTCTGGTTACAACGTGGTTTGGGAAGAACAGTGGGATTACAGTGGCTCTGTCACCTTGCAACTGCCCTTCACTGTGAAGGCCAGTGCCGCACCCGGAGCCAAGACCGTTAAAGTGGGCATGGACTATGGTTTATGCCTGGATACCGGACAGTGTGAAGCACCTCAATTGAAGGAAGAAAACCTGCGCCTCACGGTGCTGGCAGCTGATCCTGGTTCCCCTGTGGAAGAAGAAACTACCGAAGATAGCCTGGTTGTGGCAACCGCAATTGCCGATACCACAGCTGCCGCGCCGGTGGAAGAAGAAACTGCCGAAGAAGCCGGCTCTCCCCTCAAGAAAGTATTGTGGTACATGCTGCTGGCTTTCCTGGGTGGGATCATTATGAATTTCACACCCTGCGTGCTCCCCGTGCTGACCATCCGGGCGATGAGCATCGTGAATCAGGCACACGAAGACCGCAGTCAGATATTCAAACACTCCATGGCCTATGCCGCTGGAGTGGTGGCGTCCTTCATCGTGCTGGCGCTTGTCTTTATCGGCATGAAGCTGGCTGGAGAATCCGTGGGTTGGGGCTTCCAATTCCAGAATATCGGCTTTACTATTGCTTTGGCGGGCTTGATCTTTGTCTTTGCCATGGCACTGCTGGACGTCTTCATCATCACGCCTCCCGGCATGACCGCCGCCTCCAAGGCTTCTGCCAAGAAGGGCGTGAGCGGTTCTTTCTTTGGTGGCGTCTTTGCTTTCCTGCTGGCCACTCCCTGTTCTGCTCCGCTCCTGGGTACAGCCATAGGTTTTGCCATGGGGCTCTCTCCCATTCTGATGCTAATCTTCTTTGCTCTGGTGGGAATCGGTCTGGCCTTCCCCTTTATCCTGATCGGGCTCACACCTAAGGCACTGAAGTTTATCCCCAAGCCTGGCGAATGGATGAATATCTTCAAGGAAGTGATGGCTTTTGTGCTGCTCTGGTTGGTCTGGACCATGCTGAAGAGCCTTTTGCATCTCAGCGATGGCGAGTATCTGCTGAAGGTGATCATGTTTATCCTCAGTCTGGGTTTTGCCGCCTGGACTTATGGACGCTTTGTACGCCCGGAACACTCCAAAGCCACACAGTGGATCTTCAGCGCGCTCACTCTGGCACTGGTGCTGGGCTCTGCCTTCTACTTCCTGCCCTACACACCTGCACCAGTGGAAGAACATAGTGGCGAGGAAACCGGATTGATGCGCCAAGCTCACGGCACACCTGAGGGTTGGTATGAGTTTTCCGGGGAATTGATGACCAAGCTATTGGCAGAAGATGCTCCCGTGTTTCTGGATTTTGGTGCTGCCTGGTGTAAGAACTGCCAGACCAATGAGAAGACCGTGCTCTTCACCGAAGAAATCATGAATGCTTTCAAGTCCAAAGGAGTAGTATTAGTACATGGGGATTACACCCGCAAGAACGACGAGATCCTGAATTGGATCATGGATAACGGACGGGCAGGAGTTCCTTTTAACGCTCTTTATGTGAAAGGCAGGGAAGTTCAGCTCTTCCCCGAGCTGCTCACCAAGAGCATGATCCTGAATGCTTTGGAAAGTCTTCCTGAGGTAAGTAAATGAGATATATCAGCCTGCTGCTGGTCTTGATCGCTCTCTTTCTAGTGAGCGCTTGTGACCGCTTTGATCATGATTTTGAGACTCTGGATTTCACGGCAGAGCTTTTCACTCCCATGCAATCCGCTATGGAGCATCCTGAAGACCTGAGCGCTCTGATGGCCTTTTATGCCGATGATTACGTGCACAATGCCGCCACCAAGGCAGACCGGGAGCAGTTCTTCCACTCCCTTTTCACTCTTTACGGAGAGGACATCGTCCTGGTGCCAGCGCTGCAAGCTTACAATCATCATAACCAGAGCCTCACCTGGGAACTGAGAGTGTTTGATCCTGATATGGAGCCGGGTCTTCTGGCAGTGATCCCCTTTAACGATGAGAAAGTGATGAAAGTGGCAGATACCTGGAAGCTTTATGGCAACCGTATCGCAGATCTCGAGCAGGGAAATAAGCGCCGTATGGTCTTCGAGACCTTCACTTTCACCACTTGTCCCAATTGCCCGCAGGTGGAGAACGTGCTTCATGGTCTTGCCAGCCTCTACCCCACTCAGTTCAGCTATCTGGAGTATCACTTCAATGATCCCCTGGCTATACCAGCCACAGCTCAGACCTTTGGCTACTATGGTTTCAGCGTGATGCCCGCCACTATCCTGAATGGTGAGAGCAAGGTGATCGGCGGAGATCCACTTCATCTGGCAACTATCCGCAATGCTGCTGAGGCTCTGCTGAGCACAACGGCAACTGTATTCCTGGAAGATATCCAGACTACCTTTATAGCCGGAACAGGGCTGGAAGGTAGCCTCAATCTGGTGACTCAGCCGGGCTTTGATCAGAGCAATCTGAACCTCCGCTATCACATCATAGAGCGCAGTTCCGCCACCACCAACTCCGCGGGCAATGCTTGCACAAACGTGGTGCTGGCCTCCGGAAAGCTGGATCTAACGGGTGCAAACCTGGCTCAGCCGCTAAGCTTTAGTTTACCCTTCACCGGCAGCCTTCCCAGTGATGCTGCCCTTATAATCTTCGTGCAACCGATGCCCAGCCCCTGGGCAGACAACGCCCCCATCCTCAATGCCAGAGAGATCGATCTGGCAGCTATATAAGGAGTTTTTTTATGAAACAGATACTATTGGTTCTCTTAGCCCTGATCACCTTCAGTCTGCTCGTGGCAGATACCATGCCGGATTTCCGCCTTCCCGATATGAATAACCAGGACGTCAGCCTCAGCGATCTCCTGGGCAAGGGTCCTGTCCTTATCGACTTCTGGGCCAACTGGTGCAATCCCTGCAAACAGGCCATGCCCTATCTGAATGATCTGATGAGCACTTACGATTCCCTTACTGTCGTGATGATCTCGATCGATTCCGCCCGGGATATTGCCCGTGCCAAGAACTATCTGCGCGGCAGGAACTATAATTTCATCGGTCTCTTTGATAGCAACCGCAGCCTGGCAGATCAGCTCAACGTCACCAATCCACCTCATACTCTGATCCTCGATAAAGAGGGGAACATCGTTTACACACACGTGGGTTTTGAGCCGGGACAAGAGCGGGTCTATGCCGAAAAGATCGAGGAACTGCTGCATCACACGCCCGATGCGGAATAAACTATGAAGAAAAGCCTTGTTATCTGCACTCTTTTACTGCTGAGCCTGGGGATATTTGCCCAGAACACTCTGCAAACCAGTGGCTTAAACGAAGCCCAATTCATCTATCGCACCGCTCCCGATTCTCTCAATGCCTATTTCCGGGATAGTTTTGCCTTCAATATGAGCTATCGCAACCTCAGCTTTGGTCTGAAGTTCATCGCCGAATTGCCCAAGTATTCCGTGAACCAGGATGAACTGATCGACGAACTGGCAGAAGAGCAGCTCAGCCTGGGCTGGAAAGAGCTTTATCTGCGCTTCAACCGGGATGATCTCATGCTGCAGGCAGGAACCATGAGCGAGACCTTTGGAAGCGGCATGCTTTTCCGAAGCTGGGAAGACATCGAGTTTGACGAAGATCACCGCCTGCAAGGTCTACTGGTGAGCTATGACCACAAGCTGAAGATCAAAGCCCTCTACGGTGCCCTTCCCAATCCCCAAAAAGATAGCGCCTGGGACCTGGCCTACGGCACGGATTTCTACTATCCTCTTACCAGAAGGCTGAATCTGGGAGCTTCGGCTCTTGCCCTGCGCACCCGCAATCAGAGCGGAAGCTATAACCAACGGGACGTCTTTGGCGCTCGGGCAGGCTATAGCGACGACTTGCTGGATGCCAACCTGGAGTATGCCATATCCAAGCTTTATGGTCTGGATGCCGGCCTCTCCGGCAGCGATGGCAGCGCTCTTTATGGCAGCATCACAGCCAATCTCTACCCTGTGCAGATTGGTGTGGCGGGCAAACGTTACGACCAATTCAGCTACCGCCTGCAAGACCTTCCCATGGCAAATTACCACAGCGAACCATTGCTGGACACCAGTTCCGGTCTGGATGAAATCGGCCTTCAGGGCTGGCTCAACTGGAACGTGGTGGAAAACCTGAGCTGGAATCTTGATTATGCCGAGGCTTGGAATGCCGACCGGGATATCTTTATGAACGATCTGCATAGCAGTTTGGACTTCAGCATGGGCTCAACCCTGTTTGGAGCAGAATATTCTCACATCGAGAAACATAACGAAACAGAACAGACCTGGAGCAAGGAACTCACCCCCGCTCTCAATGCTGCTTTCCCTGCCTGGGGCAGAACCCTGAGCCTGAAAGCAGAACACAAATATCTGCGCAAACAGAAGATGGAGACCATAGACGGAGTCTTCCAACCCACACATCAAAGCCATTGGGAGCCGCATCTGCAAGCCGACTACAGCCTGGGCAAATTCTCCTTCTCCGCCTCTGCCAGTTCCCACTGGAAGGATATGGGAGAGCTAGCCAACAGCCGTTACTGGACTAATCTTGAGATAAAATACAGCGCCTTCAGCCATACAGACCTCACTCTCTTTGTGGGTAAGGAAGCCGGCGGAAAAGTCTGCCGCAATGGCGTGTGCCGTTATGTCGCCCCCTTTGAGGGACTAAAACTGGATCTCAGCACCCGCTTTTAGATGAGCCGGTGACGATATTTTGGAGTTATAATGAGACGATTCTTAATAATACTACTTCTGGTGCTGGCCGGCAGCCTGCTGGCCAATCCCACCTACTACCCACTTACATCCATTGCTGAAGGCTTTTTTGCCTCTTGGTGCGGAACTTGTCCCCAAGGCATGGCAGGCATCCAAATGCTGGATGATACAACTCATAATGGCGAGCTGATCAACTTGCGTTATTACACCACTTCCGGTGATCTTTCCAGCCCCACTGTGGACGACCGCATTACTCATTACGAAGTTTTTGGCGTGCCGGCTATGATCTTCAATGGCAAGATCAGAATCGACGGCGGTGGAACCGATATCGCCAATGGCAATGCCTATGCCGCTGCCTACAGGCATTTCCGCTATGGCAGCTCTCCCCTTAAGATGGATCTTCCCCAGTGGAATCCCGCCACAGGCAGCCTCTCCGGATCCATTCAGATGATCTCACCCACCCTGAGCCTGAACAACACACAGCTTTTCTTTCTCCTGATTGAAAACAACGTAGATGCGGAAGCTACCCGGGTGGTGAGAACCGTTGCCTCCAGCACTTTCAGCCTGACTGGCGAGAATTCTATTCATCCCTTCTCCCATCAATTTGTGATCAATCCTGCCTGGAATCAGGCCAATCTCTGGGTGGCAGCCTTTGTGCAACTGGCTGATAACAGCATCTTACAGACCGCTTCCAGCCTCAGTTTACCGGCATACAATTTCCGGATAGCGGCCGATTGGGATCCCGAGAATCTGGTGAGCCCCATGAACAGCACCTATAACTCTCCCACTATGTGGTTTTACAATCTTGGAGCCAGCGATAACTACACCATGGAGATCGTGGTGGATAGTGCTCCGGAGAATTGGTGGTTCAACTACTGCGATGAAGAAGGCACCTGCCTGCCCGGTTCCGCTCAAATACCCATGAGCCTGGCAGCAGGAGAAATCAAGGGCTTTCATCTGAACATCATGGTGGGCGGCAGTGGCACAGCCAACTTCAAGTTCCGGATCATCTCTCCAGATCTAGGGACCTATGAGATGCCTTTTGTGCTGCGCACGGATGACATCGTTTCCAATAACGACCAGCTCAATCCCGCTGCCAATGTAAGTTTGGGAGCAAATTACCCCAATCCCTTCCGGGGCAGCACCAGTATCACCATCAACTCCAGCAAAGCCGGGGAAGATTGGCTGGATATCTACAACAGCAAAGGCCAAAAAGTGGATAGCATCCCGACTCTATTGAACGGAACTGAGCAGCAATTCAACTGGCAAGCACCACAAGGTCTGGCCTCCGGGATTTATCTGTATAAACTGCGCAATTCACAGACCCCTGCCAGGAGAATGCTGCTGATTAAGTAAGTGACAAGTGATTAGTAACTAGTGATTAGATCGTAAGTGTGAAGCTGGTGAACTAAAGGTATCTAACAAGGATTTCAGGATTAAAGGATTGGAACGAAAGATATCTGCGTGAATCATAATCATCCGCGTCATCTGCGTTCTATTCCCCTCTCGTCACTTGTCACTCGTCCCTGTAAAGCGACAAGATGTCGCTTCCACCTTCATCTGCGTTCTATTCCCCTCTCGTCACTCTCAAAAAGCGACAAGATGTCGCTTCCACCTTCATCTGCGTTCTATTCCCCTCTCGTCAC
>JAZHDE010000221.1:8343-14565 GCA_036584515.1 Candidatus Cloacimonadota bacterium
TCTCAAAAAGCGACAAGATGTCGCTTCCACTCTGTTCACTATTCACGGATTAGGGAATATCGTGCTCCAATCCGGCTCCACCTGGTCATCTATGGCATAGCCGTGATACTGATTGCTATCGCCCATAAACCAGATTTTGGTGCCTTCATTGAGTTTGTTGCCGGCTTTGGCGCTGGCCATGATCATGCGGTAAGGGCTCACGTTTACGGCATCATTGGGATTCACATCCTGGAGCTTGCCCACCATCTCAGTGGTGTAGATCTCAGTGGATTTCCAGGCAATGGCAAATTGCCACTTGTCACGAATTTTGGGGCTGATCTTGGCAGCATCGAGAGCTGATTCCAGCGTGATTCCACTGATGCTTCCATTGGTCTTCCACAGGTCGTCCACTCCTAGGCGCAGATCTTCCAGAGCTTGTTTTCCTTCGGCAGCGCTTTTCTGACGCAGCATATTGTTGTAACGGGGAATCAGGATCAGGGCAGCAATGGCCAAAACTACAACTATCACCACTGCAAGACGCAATTTGGTCTTGGTGGACATGGGTTTTTTCTCTTTTTCTGTCACGTTTAACTCCTTAGAAACTAGTTTTCCTCAGTTTGTGAGCAGGCACATGCTTGTCAATTGATTCTTTCTGTCCCTGAATCCGGCAGTGGCAAAACTTTCATTTGACAGCAGCCGCAAGAGCAGGAATCTTGGAAAGTGCTGGGTGATGCGTTCTGCGCTGATCCATGGCACCATATAGAATGATGAGGTCTCTCAAATGCTGATCTATCCAGTTTTCCTGCCTAAGGCAGCTTGTCCCGGCACCTGTATCTATTGCGATCAGGTGGCAATCACGGGCGCTCCAGCTCTGCCTGATCCCCTGGCTTTGAGCCGGGAACTGGAGGATTTTATCCGCCGAAACCCGGGCCTGGAAAAACAGATTGCCTTCTATGGCGGAAGTTTCACCGCCATTCCAAGAGTAGAACGGAACCAGCTTTTGGAGCCAATTCTTGATCTCATGGACGAACAAACCACGCTCCGCATTTCCACTCACCCGCTCTATATTGATGAGCAAATTCTGGCTTGGTGCAGGCAGAACCGCATCCGCACAATAGAGCTGGGCATTCAGGATTTTGACAGTAGCGTCCTGAGATATTCTTGCCGGGGCTACGATTCCACCCAGGCAGTCAAGGCGTGTAACTTGGTACAAGAATCTGGTTTTGAGCTGGGCGTTCAGCTCATGCCGGGGCTTCCGGGCTGGACAGAAGACAGTCTGAGCCAGAATCACTTAATGCTCAAAGAGATCAAGCCCCAGTTCCTAAGGATCTATCCCCTGATCGTGCTGGAAGGCACTCCTTTGGCAGAGCTCTGGAGATCGGGAGCTTATCGCGCGCTGAATCTGGAAGCAGCCCTTGCTCAAGCTGTGGATTACCTGGAGCTCTGCGAGGCGGAATCGATCAAGCTCATCAAGATAGGCCTGCCTTCAAACCTTGATCCCTCCAGGGTACTGGCTGGCCCCTGGCATCCGGCTTTTGGCGAATTTGTCAAAGCTGAAGCTCTGGTGCGCAAGATCATACTTGATTATCACCCCAATCAACCTATCTTATTAGATAAGCGCCAAAGTTCCCTGCTATTTGGGCATCAGCGCCGATACTACAGAATACTTGAAGACAGGCTCAAAACTTGCAATATAAACCTGATTATACGATGAAAGCCTTTTATATTAACGGATCAAAGGAAAGAAGATGAATAAGTACTTTATCTGGTTTGCAGCTTTTATCCTGCTCCTGGCAGGATGTCACATCGAGAAGCCTTCGCTGCCCTCCTGGGAAGTGGAGCTGAATGTTCCGCTGATCAACGAGCAGTATCTGCTCTCCGATTTGGTGGATAGTGAATTTATCACAATTGGTGAAAATAACGTCCTCTACCTGGAAAACACCGGTGAACTCAGTACTCCGGAGTTTGGCGAGCTCAGTTTTCACCTTCCGCTGGATACGCCCCTCATCCCATTGGTGACCGGTTTACCCAATTCCGGCACCATGCCCACTCAAGACCCTCTCACGGGTTTTAGAATCTCCTATGCCAGAATCGCCGCAGGTGAACTTCAGGTCAGATTCACCGATGTCTCTGACCAGGTGCAGTCTTTGCGGATAGTCTTTGATGGTATCTACGCTCCGGATGGCACTGCTCTGGCTGTAAACTACGTTCCCGGAGACCAGTGGCAATCCGAGAGCCTGATCGGGGCACACTTTGGCGTGCAGAACTCCGGAGAATTCCTGGACGAGATAAGCTTCTCTGTGGAGATTCAAAGCAACCTGCCGGATGGAGCCGTGGCCGGAAACCTGGAAATGAAAATCCCCGGAACCTTGAGTCTGGATCACTTCCAGGGGCACCTGGAGAACTACGTGCTGGATTCCGAGGGTGCAGTCGAATCCATCGACATTACCTATCCTCATGGTGTGGATGAGGCAATAGATTTGCAGACGGCAAGCTTGGTGATAAACGTTACTAATCACATAGGCTTCCCCAGTGAATTCGCCGGCGAAATTTACGCCGTCAATAACAACACCGGTCAGAGCCGCCAAATCCCCATCAAGGACGATGATAACAACAACTTCATGATTCCCGCAGCAACGGGAGGAGTTCCCGCTACTCATGAGATGGTTATCACAACAGGAATAATTGAGCTTTTAGAGATCATGCCGCATCACATAGAGATTCGAAACAGCAGTTTCAGATTTGGCTTCACCGATCCCGATGCTATCGGCACGGTGCAATCCACCAGCAGAATTGAGGCAGTTTACAATGTTTCTGCTCCCTTTACTTTCCGGCTGAATGACAATGAGATAAGCCTGAATGAACCCCTGGAGATTGAGATCAGCGAAGACAATATCGACCGGATCAGAACAAACGGCATCTCAGGCGGACTCCGCATGCAGGTATTGAACAAGCTTCCCATCGGGGCAAACGCCTCCATCTTTGTGGCTACAAATGATTCCATAGATACAGCAGATCCTTCCACCTACTCCCTGCGCAGAGATGTAACAGTGGCCTCATATCAAGAAAACAGCGGCTTTCAGGTGATCGATGAGCTCCTGATCAGTCCTGAAGAACTACAGATTTTTACCAATCCGATGATTTACGTGCAGATGAGCTTTAGTTTCAATACTCACGGGGAGTTTGTGACCATCACGGCTTCACCGGCAGATTATATTCAAGTGCGGGGAATGCTCTCCGCCAAACTGAAAGTGGCAGTGGAGGAGGATTGACGATGAAACGCATGTATTTTGCCATTATGCTTCTCCTACTCTCCTGTGGCGGCCTGAGCGCTCTGGGCGTGGGCAAGGCCTTGCTCTATTCGGATAGCTTTATGCTCCGGGCGCGAGGCAGTGAAGCGCTCTATTACAACCCTGCTCTTATCAATGAGAGATATACAGACGTCTATCTCCCCCTCGTGAATGTGGGTTTCTTTATCAATAACAACTCACTCAACCTGGATACCTATAACTTCATCATGGCTCGGGATTCGCTGACCACTCTGGACAAAGAATACATCCTCTCCCGGATAGAGAAAAGCATGTCCACCTCTCTGGAAGCACACGTCAGCCTCTTTGGCCTCACGGTTGGCAATGTGGGCTTGGCCTCGTCTGCGCATGTATATGGCACCGGCTCTGTTTCCCGGCAATATCTGGAGCTGCTGCTCTATGGCAACCAGGACTCCCTCTATGTCTTTACCAAAGAAGATAATAACCTCTCCGTTTTGAGCTTTATAGATCTGACCTTTGGAATGGGAGATTTCCGGGTACCGCTTCCCGAGGGCTGGGATCCAAACCTGCGGGTGGGCTTCTCCGGCAGTTTGCTGGTGGGGATTGAGGATATAAACACCCACACCTTCGACGGCAGATTCTCCTCCGGTTTCGACGGACTATCCTTGCATCAGGATATCGAAATGCACACAGGCGTTGTAGGCATGGGCTTCAAAGGCATGCTGGGCGCAGTGGCAGAACCCATTCCAAACCTGACTTTGGGCCTGAGTGTGGACAATATTCTGGGAGGTATCCGTTGGGGATTGGACACCAAGGGCATCCGCTATACCTTTGATGCAGACAGCGTTTACGTGGCACAAATGGAAGATGATTTCTTCACGCAGGAAGATGAAACTTTTGATATCAGTGCCTACACTACAGAGCTCCCCGTGGAATTCAGGCTGGCTGGAATGTATCAACTTGGACATTCTTCCCTCTCAGCGGATTGGGTGCTTCCTGCCGGAGAATCCGCCATGAATTTTGCCAGCGGAACTCTTTCCTTGGGCGCTGAGATCAATCCTCTAAAGTACTTCCCGGTTCACATGGGCATGAGCTTTGGAAATTCCAAGATTCCACCCCGGTTCTCTCTGGGAGCAGGAATTGTGACCAGTTTTGGAGATATCGGCCTGGGCTTCCAGAGCTTTGACAGCCTGATTCCTGGACCCAGCTCAAAAGGAATCTCCCTGGGGACATACTTTAACTTCACGATCTGATGCTCAAATACGCTATCGTTGGCATCTTTTCCTGCCTGATTGCGGCGTGGCTCTACGTGCAGACTCAGCCCCGGCTGAGCCGCAAGTCTGCTTTGCTGCTGGCATTTTTACGTGCCATCAGCATGGCTTGCATCCTTCTGCTCCTCATTAGCCCCATCCTCTACTATCGTCAGAAGAGACTCAATAAACCCCGCATTATCGCTCTGCTGGATAGCTCCAACAGCATGAAACTCACAAGCCGAGGCAACAGCAAAGAGAGTTTTACCCACGCTAAAGCTGCCGATCTGGAAAAGCTTTTTGAGGAAAGTGGATACGAGACGGAAAGCTACAGATTTGCCCAAGGATTGGAAGGGGAAGCCGCGGAAGCCTGCTAGCTCCGAGTCTGGTCGCTTTGGCCGAACGTACCGATCTTTCCCGGGTGCAGGGCATCATTCTGGCCAGCGATGCCTGGCTGAGAGATGAAGAGCTTGGCATCATCAACCGCCTGGGCATCCCATTCTATGTGATTGCCGATACCACCAGCACACAGAACCCGGATCTGATGGTTCTGAAAACCACAAACAACCGCTATGCCTACCGCAACGAGCCCAGTCTCCTGCGGGCAGAACTAAAGGCACAAAACTGGTCTGGTCCGGCTACTGTGAAGCTCTTTATTGCCGGCAATCTCTCCGCCACCCGTTCCATAAATCTGCAAGCCGGACAGAATAGCTTTGCAGATTTTACAGTTCGATTCCCCCGCACCGGCCTTGTGAACTACAGAGTCGAGATCTCCGCTATGGGGATTCAGGAACGAACCATCGCCAACAACAGCTATCCCGGAGCCATTGAAGTTCTGGCGGATAAGGAACGGATCGTGATGATCTCGGATAGTCCCGGCTGGGATAATAAGTTCATCCTGGACGTGATAGGCGAAAACAACCGTTGGTCTGCAGAACACTACAATCTCCGCTCCGGCAGGCTGTTCCGGGGAGAAGAAGCCGTTCCCTCCATATCAAGCGAGAATCTGGCTGCTGTGGTGGTGATCAATAACGGAGCTCTGGAGCTTACTGAAGCCGTGCAAGGATACATCCGTGAAGCTCAGCGCCGAGGCACCGGCATCCTCTGGCAAGGTGCTCCCATAGCAAGCCTGCAGGATGTTTTGCCGATTGGTGCCTCCAATGTTACTGCCGCTTACAACGGTTTCCTTTCCTGGCTACCGGCTGCCGCAGCCTATCCCATGCTGAGCTTGGAAGCAGGAGAAGCAGCGAAAATTCCCCCTATCGACTATCATTATGTAACTGCCAAACGCAGTGCTGAGACTGTGGTGGCAATCAACAATCCCCAGGCCTCCCCAGCCATTGTGGTGGATAACGGCAGCTCGGGCGGGAAGGTGATAGCCCTGGCCTTCCTGAACCTCTGGAAATGGCAATTGCAAGGCAGCAGCGGCGCATACAAGAGCCTCATCTCAGAATCTCTCACCTGGCTCAGCAATCGCTCCAATGGCAGCTTCCAACCGCTTTACAAGAATAGCTACTTCAGGGGAGAAGAAATCCTCATCCGCCTTAGAGCTACCCCCCGGGAGAAATGGGCGTGCAGGCCGGACTGCTCATTTATAAAAATACCGTCATCGGCGGGGAAGTACTGTCAAGTCAGCTCAACGGGTTTATCCACGGGCTGGCGATGCCGGGATAAAACGATATATCCAAGCACACAAAGGGCATGCTGCAAAACGAAAGCCGGGC
>JAZHDE010000222.1:0-2675 GCA_036584515.1 Candidatus Cloacimonadota bacterium
TCAGTGCTGATATCCGTCTCAGCCAGTCTAAAACAGACCATGGAAAAGACCCCGGGGATCAGAAAGGATGCTCTAGTTATTCCCAATGGGATCGATCTGAAGCAAATGCAGCTTCGTGATAAGCGTCCCATCCTCAGCAAACTGGTCTACGTTGGTTATCTGATCCAGCCCAAGGGAATTCAATTCCTGCTCCAGGCCATGGTACTCTGCTCTGATAATGGCTTGGATTTCTCCCTGGATATCATCGGAAGCGGGGATTATCTGCCAGTGCTTCAGAGCCTGGCCAGCGAGCTTGGAATCCAAGACCGCATTCGTTTCCTGGGGCTTTACACGGCTGATCAGGTGCGCAGCAGCCTTTCCAATTATGACTTACTGGTACTGCCATCCTTGCTTGAAAGCTTTGGTTTAGTGCTGATCGAAGCCATGGCCAGCGGGTTACCTGTCCTCAGCACTTTCAGTGGTGGACCAGAATCCATTGTTACAGAGACAACGGGTCTGCTGGTTGAACCGGGTAGTGCTCCTGCTTTAGCGCAAGGGCTGACGGAACTGAGCCAGCGTTGGATGTCTTTTGAACCGGCTGCCATCCGCGAAGAATGCCGAGAGAGATTTGCAATTGAAAAGACATGCAGCAGCCTTGTGGAAGTTTTTAAAAGCGTTACTGGTAATCATGAATAGACTTATCCACTTCTATTACTCGGTTTACAACAACTTCCTGGTTCCGGATAAGCTGAGGGAGTATCGTGAAATACTGGATCTTGCGACTACTCACGGCTATACTTTCCTGACTTTGGAAGATTTCCATAGAGCCATATCGGGAAATGCGCAAGTTCAAGAGAAGTACATTATCATCAGGCATGATATAGACACTGATCCATCTGCTGCGCTTGAATTTGCTAGGGCAGAAACGGAACATGGCATCCACGCCACATACTTTTTCAGGCTCAAGACCTGGGATCAAAAGATCGTAGCGGTGATAAAGGCTCAGGGACATGAGGTCGGCTATCACTTCGAGGAGATAGCAAGCTACGCCAAACAGCACAGATTACGTTCGGCCAGGGCTATCGAGCAATCCCTGCCCTTGATCAAGGCGATGTTCTGCAAAAACTTAACAAGCCTACGGAAGCATGACACAATCTCTAGTTTTGCCTCACATGGTGATTTTGCCAACCGTATTCTGGGAGTGAGCAATAGTCTTCTGCTGCAGGATGAAAACCTTAGAGAAGAACAAGGCATAGTCTATGAAGCCTACGATGAACAACTTATTGAGGCTTACGGGACGCACTTGTCCGATAAGCCCTATCCTCAGAGATACTCCCCCAATTCACCTCAGGAACTTATCAAGAGAGGGGATAGCTTTCTTTGGCTGAGTCATCCGCGTTGGTGGAGACGTAACCTGAGGGGAAACTTGGTTGAATTGAAAGATCGCATTATTGAAGGTATCTTATGGTAAGAGTCTGTCATCTTAGTACAGTACATCAACGTACCGATACGCGGATTATGCTCAAAGAGTGTGCCAGCTTAGCTGTATCAGGCTATGAGGTGCATTTGGTCATTGCCGACAACAAGGGAGATGAGCGTATCAATGGGGTCAAGGTACACGGTTTACGCAAGCATAGAAACAGGCTTCTTCGCATGCTTATTGATCCATTGTTAGTCCTGCGCAAAGCCCTTTCTTTGAAGGCCGAGATATACCACTTTCATGATGGTGAATTGATGTTTGCCGGCTTGCTCCTCAGTCTGAGAGGCAAAAAAGTAATATACGATGTGCATGATGATCTTGCCAAACAAATCTTGGGAAAGTACTATATAGCACCTGTATTGCGAGCTTTTCTGGCAAGGTTGACAACTTGGGCAGAGAGCTTGACGTGTCGCCAGTTTAGTGGAATCATCACGGCCGTGCCATATATGAACGAGCGGTTTTCGCAGTATAACACAAAAGTAGTTACGGTACATAACTACCCTCTTGTGGAGGAACTTATCGGCATTGACGAATCCAAACGTGAACCGCACGTAATCTGTTATGTGGGCGGGATTACCAGGATCAGGGGTATATTGGAGCTTGTTAGCGCACTCGACCTGGTTGATGCAACCCTCCTACTGGGTGGAAGCTTCGATCCGCCTTCACTAGAACAAGAGGCCAGAGCCTTGCCCGGTTGGAAGAAGGTTCGATACTTGGGCTTTTTAAATCGTGAAGAAGTGGCTGAGGTTTTGTCCCTGGCTTCGATAGGGCTTCTGGCTTTACTGCCCAATCAGAATCACCAGGATTCTGTTCCTATCAAGATGATGGAATACCTGGGAGCTGGGTTGCCGATTGTTGCCAGTGATTTTCCGCATTGGCGTGAGCTGTTGGAACCATTGGATTGTGCCGAATTCGTCGATCCTCTCAATCCCGCGGATATTGCCGGAGGGATTGCGAAACTGCTCAACGACCCTGAAAGGTGCTCTGAGATAGGGAAGAGGGGTAAAAAGGCGGTATTTACCCGTTTTAACTGGCAAAATGAGTTCAAGAATATGCTGGTTCTATATCATGATCTGGAGAAGAAATGAAGGTTCTTTATGTAAGCCAATACTTTTGGCCTGAAATGTGTGCTCCCTCAAACCGGGGTGAAGCCATCGTGTCCTCAATGGTCGCTTCCGGGCATATGGTTGATGTGCTTTGTGAGCTTCCCAATCAT
>JAZHDE010000223.1:0-2610 GCA_036584515.1 Candidatus Cloacimonadota bacterium
ATATCGGCAAAGCTTACAAACATCAGCCTTGATGGGAAAGATGGACAATATTAAGCTGTGTGGAGGATACAATGCCGTTATTGAATGAAGTATTGCTTCAGCTAGTGGCACAACCTGCCATTTCACTGTCATGATTTGACAAATAGCTGTCACTTCTGATGAGCTTCAGACAAAGATGGCTTGATAAAAGATTGTCACAAACTGAGGGCATTTCTGCTGGTTTGTTAAACGGGTGTCACGATTTGACAATTCCGGTGTCACTTCTTATAAAGATCACGATTCTTGAGATAGACTCAATATTGTCTTGATTGACTTTCATGAGACAGGCAACAACAAAGAAAGTGCCTTGCCCCAATAGCTTGAATAATATGCAATTACGCAACTGAGGAAAAGATTCCACGAAAAACCGTCCCAATATCCGGGAAAGTGTCCACCGTGTAATAGTGAGGGGTTACTCGAGAGTGGTCACGTTCATGTCTTAGTCACTATCGAGATAGTCACTACAAAACGAACTCAAGTGATGTGTCGTATATTGCTGATAATAAGGATTATAAGCTAAGTGTACATAAAAAACTTGACAGTAACTGTAAATTTGTTTTACAGTGCCATGTAAACAGAATTGCGAAAGAGGTGATTATGCCAGAACGCTTGATGCACAAGATGCATAGTTTTGTTCAGGACAGATTCCCGCTCTCCAAGGTGATTGGGGTGCTCAGTGACAAGAATAGTAGCCACCTTTTGGAGATCACGGGAAAATCGGGATCGGGGAAGTCCTATTTAATTGCCCCAATGCTGGAGGCTTTGAAGGATAGCTATAGCAAGATTGAGTACTTCTCACCCAATCCTCTCCGTTACAATCATTTCAGGGATCTTATCAAGATACTGACAGATATTGAGGATCAGAAGCTCGAGGACTTGCTGCTTACTCATCAGAAGGATTACAGCACGGGGAAGAGGTACGATTTTTATTACTATATCACCGAGCAATTGCTGCAGGGCAAGCACTTTCATCAAATGCTGCTGGTGATCGACGATTGTGATGTGCTGGATCATTATACCAGGGACTTTCTGCAGTATTTGGTGCAATATACAGAGGATCTGGGAGTGCAGATTGTCGTCTTTTCGCAAAAGCGTCTCTTCAGCTTTTCCATTTTGGAACAAGTGCCTTCTGCCAGCGTGGATGAGATTCAAAAGTTGCTTACCCAACTCTTTCCCCAAACAGACTTTTCGTATGTAAGCGAAAGTGAGATACTCTGCCGGATCAGCGATGGTAACCTGATGATCATGGAGAGAATTCTCATGGAGATGCTGAAAGGGAAGAATAAACCCGTCTTTGATCTCAGCCCCTATTTGGAGCGCTCTTTCAATGCAGTTCAGATCTACCACGAAGCTTTGGAAAAGCTCAGTAAAAGCCAAACTGAGATACTGATCGGTCTCTTTGCTTTGGATGGTCTGGATGAAGAAGGCTTCAAGACCAGTCTGGGAACCGGCAAGACTGCCGAGAAAGACCTGAACGCTCTATTGGATCTGGGTTTGGTGAATCTGGTTAACCACAGGTTTGTCATTCAAAAGAAGAATGCCTTTTCTGAATGGCTTAAAAACAACCCTGGAGTGCTCTCTTCAGCCCTTTTAGTTAAGATCATCAAGCAACTCAGCAAAGATGATGCTACCGGGCAAGTATTGGCCAGGCTGCATTCTCTGGTTGGCACATATCCAGAAGAGCTCTTTTTGGGGCTAATGCACCAGTTGGGACTGATCTGTGATAATGAGAATATGATTGCGCTCTTCGAGTATGCACTCAAGAATACTAAAGAGCCCGAAGCGATGCTGGAGCTCAACCTGAGAATGGGCAGAGCCTTCTCGGATAACAACGAAAAGGACAAAGCCGTTGATTTCTTCCGCAAGTGTCTGCATATCTGCAGTGAAAACGATCTCCCGGCCGAAGAAGTGATCTTCCAACTTGCCAGTACCCTTTTTGAGATCAATTCATCTGCCTTTGCTCTGGAGATCATCAAAAAGTACTCACCTTCCACCATAGATCCCTGGATGAAAGTGAGAATCCGTATGCTAAAAGCTGATATCCTGGTAGAATCTGAGGAGTATGAGGAGGCTATACAAACCATCGAAGCAGTGATGCACTCTCTATCCAGCCTGGAAAACAAGCTTCACAGGTATCTGGCTCAAGCTGAGGCCAAGAAGATCAAAGGTAAGATCCATTACTACGTGAATGAATGGGATCAGGCTGAGATAGCCTTCAAAGATGCAGAAAACATGTATCAACTCGCTGAAGACCAGAAGGGTCTGGCTGCAATATCAAACAACCTGGGTGTGCTATATATGTTCCAGGGTGATTGGGAGAAGAGCGAATACTGCTTTCTCAGAAGTCTTGCCATCGAAAAAGAGATTTACAACCTTAATGGCATCTCGGTTTGTTACAACAATCTGGGTGGTTTGATGGACGATAAAGGCGATCAGCTCCGTTCCATCTCTTATCTGGAAGAAGCACTCAAGATTCAGAAGTTGCTCAATGAGCCCTATAATATCTCAAATATTCCGCCACCAGTATCCGTTCCGCCACGGCTATCCTCCTTGGCCCGATCCATTCTTCGT
>JAZHDE010000224.1:0-2601 GCA_036584515.1 Candidatus Cloacimonadota bacterium
TTATGATAAACGTATGTTTCCCAGATCGACGGGCTGCCGCCCATCGCTTACAGATGAGCGCCCCTTCAGGGCTACCGGGCAGACACGCAGGTCTGCCCCCTACAGGTAGGTAATACACATAGTCTCCCAGCTCCACATTGACCGGACTTGTCACTCGTCACTCGTCACTTGTCACTCGGCGAAGCCGCTCTCTAGGCCCTAATCCCTAATCCCTAATCACTTTTAAGCGACAAGATGTCGCTTCCACTCTGCAATACGCCGCCTTCACATAGTAGAAAGCCTGCTGGAGAGGATCTGACTCAAAATACATCGTATTGCCTGTGGTGGCGACCAGGCTGTAGCTGCCACCTGGCTCGCTGGCGCGGTAAACCTGATACTCCATGGCATAATCAACCGGTTGCCAGCTAATAAAGATGCCGTTCATATTGGCGCTGATCATCAGCACCGGTGGATCCAGATCAATCACCTGATTCACCGTTACCGGCACCACCACGCTGGCTTGCAGCAACCCATCCGAGATGGTGAAGCTGATCTCTTCGCTGCCAAACCAGTCATAGATAGGGCTGAAGGTGAGGCTGTAGTCCTCCTGAGTGATCCCAATACTGCTGTTTCCGGAATAGCTCAGCACCGGTATATCCCCATCCGGATCGCTGATATAAGGGGAAAAATCCACCGTCAGGCTGCTATTTTGATCCAGACTGAAGTCTGTCGGCAGATTCAACACGGGAGCATGATTGATCACATTGACCAGGAAGCTGCCCTGAACCAGATTATGCCCATCATTCACTCTAAGGGTGATGCTTTCGCTGCCGGCAAAGCCATTGGGAGCGCTGAACCAGGCTCGATAACCCAGTTGATTTATCCTGATGGCACTATTGCCCATAAAGGTGATACTGAGACTGGCGATATTATCATCCGGATCGTAGATGTAGGGGGCAAAATTCACAAACACGGAGTCATTGCGCGCAAAACTGAAGCTCTCCGGCAGATCGAGCACCGGCGGAGCATTGACTATTATCCTCAAATTACGGCTAATCTCAAACTCACCGTCTGATGCAGTAATCTGTATCTCAGTTTCGCCATACCAGTCGGGATCAGGAATCAGACGGTTCATGAAGTAGCGAACTGGTCCATCTGCCACTACAGCAAAATATAGCATGTCACCATCAGGATCTGTTGCATAGGCTGATGGATAGAACGGCAGGGAACCGTTGTAAGGTACATAAATATAGCTGGGCATGCTAAATATAGGTGGATGATTGGGGTTGTAAACATACCTGGTCACAAGTATACGGGTAAAGGGAAGGTCGGGATCGTTACTCAGGATATCGATACCTCCAATGGTCGAGCCCACCGTTCCAGAGGCGTAAATATCTATGCGAAGCATTACCATGTCTCCGGGAGGAATGCTTCCGCTGGTGCTGGTGGAACCATTGATGGAAAAGAATTCAGAGCCGGGTGCCCGGCTTGCCGTATAGGTGAGCGGGAGGTTTCCCATATTTCTCAATTCCAAAAACTCCGTTCCAGATTCACCAAAGGCCAATACAAAGTCCACCGGAGCACCGTAAATCTCCAGGTCCGCTTGCAAACCGATCCCGGAGACCTCGATCTCCTGCACCGGTGCTGCAGCATTGTGAGTGATGTAAACGGAACTATCAAATTCCATTGCATCCTGGGGACTGAAGCTGAGACTATAGTCCCTGCTTTCTCCGGCGGGAATGCTGTAGCTGAGAGTGTCTCTGGCACCGGGTCTGACAACGGGAAGATGTGAAGACTGCAATGTGCGGAGCTCACCCGGTGTGGCGGTAGCTATGCTCAGAAATCCCGGATAGTTGATCTGCCCGCTCAGAGTCTCAGTGCCGGGATTGCTGATCGTGAAATCCTGAGTGACTGTTGAACCCACGTTAACACTGCCAAAATCGATCGTGGTGGGGTTAACGGAGATCAGGGGAGCCAGGACATCAGGATTATCACTGGAGCGGAATTCCAGCCATATTCCTGGCTTGGGCGGGATCTGATCTTTTGCAGCAATGCTCCCGGCTGCAGAGGGATGGCTTTGGGCAGGCCAAGCACCCACGGAGCAAACAATGAGTATAGTAAGTAAAATCCACTTGCTTTGTATCATCAGCAACTCTCCAAAGAAATCAAGTTTTTGCCTTTTGGTCAGCTTGGAACACTGCTCTGGCTTGTCAACACATTTGTGCTGCTCTGATTTCTTGTCACTTGTCACTCGTCACTTCCAAAAAGCGACAGGATGTCGCTTCCACTAAAAAAAAAGCCCTCGGATGAGGGCTTTATATATATCGTGTGTGTCTTAGAGGACTATTTACTGAGTACAACCCGTTGGATATGGGTCTCGTTGCCGATCTTCACGGTAACGGTATAGATACCGCTGCTGAGCTCGGAGCCGTTATCGGCAACACCATTCCAGGTGGCAGTGTGGGTTCCGGGAGCCATGGAGCCATCGAAAACCTTGGAAATGAGCTGGCCACGCAGGTTGTAAACATTGATTCTAACCGCAGCTTCTTCCACCACAGAGTACTGAATGCTGGTGGTGGGGTTGAAGGGATTGGGGAAGATCTTCTGAATACCATTCGCAGT
>JAZHDE010000225.1:0-2590 GCA_036584515.1 Candidatus Cloacimonadota bacterium
CTGGTCGAAATACCGCCGAAATTGTAGAAGCGGATATTATCCGAGAAATCCGGAGAGTAATTGATCCCCAGGCTGGGTGTAACTATGTGGCGGATGGATTGAATGTAAGAATCGGCAAAGTTCCGAGTGCCATAGAGATTGAAGCTGGAATTGAAGTAAGCACTGTAATTGGAACCTCGCACCCAGGCTTCGTCGTTACGGTCGCGGTCATACCAGCTTTCATTGTAATCCAGGCCTTGCCGGAAATTTAGCCAGCCCCTCAGCTTCCAATTGTAAGAAAGCCCCATGCGGTGGTTGATGCCGATATTGTGCTGTGTGATCAGGCTGCTATCGATGGGATTGATGCGGTTTGACCACAGGAGATCCTGCAGGCTGGGGCTGGGGTCGTTTACATAGCCGTTGTGATCCATCCGAACCGAATAGTTCCACACAAAGTTTGCCCACCAGCTATCCGGAGCGCGTTCCGGCTTGTAAAAGAGTTCATAGACCGGGCGGCTGGGAATGGAGAAAGAAGCACTGGGCAGAGAGAGATAGACCCGGTCGTTGATCAGATCCTGAGTGTAGCTTGCTCCCACGTTCAGGTAACTGCTCAAGAGCGGCTTACGGTATGAGACAGAGGAAGCGAGTCTTTGGGCCAGACTTTGATCCAGATCGTCACTGGAATCCCATATGCGCTTATTGGTAACAAAATCTATATTGGCATCGATGGTGGCTCTATCACCCAGTTCATGGTGATGCGATGCCACCAAAGCCCAATCCCGGGTTCTCTGGTTATCCTGGATTTCATGACTATATGTAGCAGAGAAGCTGCCGTTATATTTATAGCGCTGAGTGTATTGACTTTTCAATCCTGCCCGCCAGCCGGTCTTTTCATAGAGGTCGAGCGAGACAGTGAAATCTGCGAAGTCTTTGTAGGGGTAATACCAGGCGATATCCTCGATATACTTACCTCTATAGCTGCTATACCCCGGTCGGGGGATCAGGAAACCTGGGTGTCTGCCCTTGCGGATGGGAATGGTGAAGAAGGGAAAGTAGAAGACGGGGAAGTCGTTTACATAGGCGATCACGGGGCGTCCCACAATCTTATCCCCGCGATAGACACGCAGTTGGGCAGAACTGAAATGGAAGCAGGGCTCCAGGTGATCACAGGTGGTGAAGCGAGCGTTGTCCACATCGTAGACATCGCGGCCTACTTTGCGAATCTCCTCCCCTCTGTAAAAGGACTTCTCGATGCTGCTGCTGCCAGCTTCGATGATGCCTTCCTGGCTGCTGATATCGAAGCGGACGTTACGTCCGAGGAGGATCTGTTCTCCATCGCGTAGCACTGTAAAGCCATTGCTATAGGCTCTTTCTTTATCCAGATCAAGCTCCAGAGAATCCGAATCTATGCTGGAATCCAGATAGCGCACACCGGTATTGCCATAGAGATAGATCTTTTCCTGGCTCTGATCGTAGTATATGCTATCTGCGGAATAGAAGAGTGAATCTTCCCTGGAGGAGGAAGCAGAGCCCAGGCTGTCCGCACTAAGTGCTTCCTCGGGAGAACTTGCGACAGTCTGCGACCGGAGGATCAGTCCGGTCAGGCACAAGAAAATCAGGCTAAAAGTGATAGTTTTCCGCATCGAATTCATTCCAACTCTGCAGTAATTTTGACAGTAGCCTGCTTGTCAAGCAAAACTGCGGTTTGCGACTCTTCTACCCATCCTGTTTTAAGCAAGCTTGTAACTTAGGTGATCACTAGACAAGCCATAGAATGTTCACCCAGGATGCAAAACTACTTGACCAATATCAGTGCTACTCTACGATTGAGGGCATTGTTTAAGAAGCATGATTACCAGGGAGATAAAATGCATAACAAAGATTATAACAGCCTGTTTCGCGATGTTCCGGGGTTGGAGACCCAAAGGCTTATACTAAGGCCGTTCAGGTATTCTGATATCGATGAATACATCAGGTTCTTCAGAACGGAAGAGGTTCAGCAGCATTTGGGAGGAGTATTGATCCCCAAAGATGAGGCAGATGCTAAGCGCTGGATAGATAATCTCAATGGCAGATGTCTAAGGTCAAAGCTGGTCTTCACCTGGGCAGTAGAATTCAAACAAGACAAGAGGATCATTGGCCGCTGTGACCTAGGCGGATTCGTGAAGAAATCCATGGCAGAGATCTCATACTACCTCTCCAGTGAGATGTGGCACAAGGGGATCATGCAAGAAGCTATGGCAGCCGTTCTGAGCTTTGCCTTCAAGGATCTCAAGTTACATAGGGTACAAGCGCTTGTGCTTCCTGATAACACTGCTTCAGCCAGGCTGCTGCAAAACTTGGGCTTTACTCATGAGGGTTTATTGCGAAAATATGACTATGGCAAAGGCTTCAGTGATGTGCAGATGTTTTCCATTCTGGATGAGGACTATTTCAAGTGTTAATTCCCATAGTCTGCTGATAGTTCTACAACCAGCATTCCTCCGCTCAAGTGATAGCCGGGATGAATACTTTCTGCCCTAAATCAGATTAAGAGGGTGACTCTATTGCCTAACTGCATAATACACCCCTTATTACAAATATATAACTGCGTAATAAGCCCCTTATTACG
>JAZHDE010000226.1:0-14282 GCA_036584515.1 Candidatus Cloacimonadota bacterium
GGGCAAAAAGCCAGCCGCCCAGCACCGCAATCACATTGAAATACAAAGTCAGTATCACCATGGCAATCATCACACCATAGAGCCGGGAAACCACCAGATAGCTGATCGGAGAAAGGCCGAAAGACTTCAGCAAATCTATCTCGCCATTGACGACCATGTTACCCAGTTCCGTGGAAATGGCAGTCCCGCTGCGCGCAATCACCACCAGAGCAGTAATCACCGCAGAAAGCTCATTGATCACCACCGTCACCAGAATCACCTGCACCAGATTACCCTGCCCAAAAGTAGTCAGCAGGCTGTATCCCTGCAGGATCACCAAAGCTCCAATAGCCAGCGCAATAAAGCCTATCAGCGGCAGAGCTTCATATCCGGTGAAAAGAATCTGCCTCAGGATCACCATAGAGCTTATGTGCTTATTGCCACTCAGGTGCAAAGCCTCGTAAATCGTGTTTGCAGTAAAAGAAAAAAAGTCCCTCAGGGACTTCTTTTCTGTAGGATTTCTCATATATGGATCAGTTTATTTCAATATCAGGGTTTTCTTGGTGGAGGTATAACGTCCTTGGTAATTTGCACACACATAATAAGTTCCATTGGGAGCATACTCTCCGGAATCGCTATAGCGGTTCCACTCTACTTGCACGCCTTTGAAGATGTTTCCACTGTAAAGCTGTTTCACAACGTTTCCGGCACTGTCCTCTACCCACAGGGTGAGAAAGCCGGCATCTTGGCAGGTTAAAGTGACGATCGTATTTCTATACATGGGGTTGGGATTCACCTCAAAGGTCTCCAACCTCGGACTTTTCAGCGCCGTAAGAGCTGTGATCAACAGCATAAACAAGCCAATCAGAACGCCAAGTTTTACTAGCTGTTTCATTTCCTCTCCTATACATCCTTTTTTCTTGTAGTAGATGCAAGTTCTATTCCGCTTTATCAGCAAATCTCTGTTCTGCCAGCAGAATTGCCCCAATAACTCCCGCGGAGTTGCCCTTTCGGGCTTTGAAGAGCTCCGGGCGATGAGGATGCTGACCAAGTGCCAAACTCAAGTCCTGAGCTACTTTACCGGCATCATAGAGCCCTGCATCCATGCCTCCTCCACCCAGTATGATATAAGCTGGATCCAGGATAAGTGTTGCTATCTGAAGCGCTTGCACCAGGTATTGGTGTCCGCTGTCTATGATCTGTGCCAAAGCAGTCTGATTGCGGCTTTCTGCGATAAACTCTGCCAGATTGGAATGAGTGTAAACGGAATTCAGTTTTCTTGCCGAACTCATTATGGCTGTAACCGAACTGTAGGATTCCAGGCAACCCTGTAAACCACATTTACACAGTCTGCCATCCCGCTCCAGATTGATGTGTCCCAATTCCATCCCAAAACCATGTGTTCCATGATAGATATGGCCATCAAGAGCCAGACCACTGCCTATCCCGGTGCCCACCGTGATACCCAAGACCACTCCGGGAAGGCCCTGCGCTTCTGCCAGAGTCATCAGGTTCGCATCGTTGTCACAACATGCTCTGGCCTGCATTGCTTCAGGCAAAACGGAGACCGGTGATTTGCCGATCCAGAAATTGAGATTGGGATTCACACCAATGAGTTGACCGCTACACTGCTCGATAGTTCCGGGCGTACCAATGCCTGTGGCATGGATGGGATATTGGGGATATTTGTGCAGAATGGACTCTATCTGCTGCCGGATTAAAGTATAAAAGGAATCCAAATCATGAGCAATGAGAGGGAAACTGTCTAGCACCGGCAGTCCTTGGGAAGAATTACCAATCCCGTATTTGACCGAACTGCCTCCGATATCCAAGCCCAGAAAGTACTTCATAGCCAGTCCCTTTCAGTCAAGCTTCTTAAGTGGGGTGGGTGATGGGAGTCGAACCCACAACGCCCGGAACCACAATCCGGTGCTCTGCCATTGAACTACACCCACCACAATATCGCTTAACTATTTATCTATTGGGGTGATTAATATGGCACGCCAGAAGGGATTCGAACCCCTGACCCGCAGCTTAGAAGGCTGCTGCTCTATCCTGCTGAGCTACTGGCGCATTAAAATAGTGGTAGCGGCGCAGGGATTCGAACCCCGGACCTGCGGATTATGATTCCGACGCTCTAACCAGCTGAGCTACGCCGCCACAAACTATCGAAAAAAAAAGAGAGCTGTCAGTGCGTCTCTTCTTTCTTATAAAAATGGTAGCGAGGGAAGGACTCGAACCTTCGACCTTCGGGTTATGAGCCCGACGAGCTACCAACTGCTCCACCTCGCGTCAAGGTTGAGTCATCTTTTTTGCAGGCCGCTAATCTGTCAAGTAAAAGCTCAGAACGTGTCAGTGAACAGAGATCCGTGAACAGTGAACAGAGGGTAAGTGTGAAGCTGAGAGACTAATGGATTTTCACTGATTTTTTAGGATTAAAGGATTGAGAGGATCAGGAGGATAAGTTTATAACGTCCATACTATCCATTAAGCCCATTTAGTCCATCACTTTTCCAGCTACACACTTGCCAGACTGCTCACCTTTCAATGCTCCCTAAGCCGACACGCATGAGACACCCATGTAAGTTCATGCGTGTCTTATGGGTATGAGATGGGTTTCCCAGGCATGCGGGACGGCAGTAAAGCAGGCGGTGTGGTGAGTTGGCGTGATTACATTTGCCAATCCGCTTGCGGTTTGGTGCTGTGGCAAACAGATGTAGAACAATGGATTATATCGTCCATGCCCCCCCAAAAAAAACCGCAAGCTGTCTGGTAATGTCCCCAATCGCAGGAATGACGATACGCGGAGCATGGAGAAGAAACCTAAGTACAGGTGATCTGAATTCTGATTCCACACTTCTTCCTTATTCCTGGCGGAGTCTTCGCCGTGTCTTGCAGGACTCTTCCGGAGCAAAGTGCTCGGGAAGACTGGGCGAAGACTGGGCGAAGACTCCGCCAGACATAGGGAAGCTCTTAGATTAAAAGTGGAGCACAGATTGAGCCGATCAGACAGATGGGTGGCTGGCGTCCACCACAGTTCATAGTATCCATTTCGTCTACCTGTCCATCCTGTCCATTACCCAGAGAGGGATCAGGTCATCGGCGGTGTGGTGAGTTGGCGTGATGACGTAGGTAGGGAGTTGAAAAATTCTTTGAGTGAGTTACAAGGTTGGAGTAATCAATCTCCCAGCCTGAGGATGAAGTAAGCCCCGGCAGGAGTGAAATCCTATAGCCTGAGGTGGAGCGCAGCGGAACCTCAGGTAACGGCCAAAATGAAAAGAAAACCCCGGAGGGGGTGACACTCTTCAATCCAAACTATCATCCTCGCACATCAAACCAATCCCGATAGATTTCCTTTCCTTCAGAATCCTTGAAATATAAACTCATCTCTGCGGCAAAGTCCATACCACGATGATGTTCCTTTTGATTATTTATATACTCCTCAACTTTGTGGATATTAGTTTTACTCACTCCAAATGCAGCGTATCCGGCTTGCCATTCCATTAGAGGATTCTTTGTCTTGAACCATTTACTGGAACTGGCTTTTATGCTTCTCACAAAATCCGAGACCGCACAATCCTTTGGGAGGGAGCACAGAACATGAACGTGATCGGCTGTACCATTGATGCTTATCGGAATCCCTTTATGATTAGTGATTATCCCATGAATGTAGTAGTGGATATCATCCGTTAGTATTGGTTTATGGAGTTTGGTTGCGAATATAACATGAACTGCGACCTGGCATAATGAACTTGGCATATTGACTCCTTTTATGTGTCACCCCTGCCGGGGTTTAATCATGCTTTGTATTAGTTACCTGAGGTTCCGCTGCGCTCCACCTCAGGCTATGGAAGGTCGCTCCTCCGGAGCTTTTTGGGAACCTATTTGGAGCTTTTCTGAGCATAGCAGAATTATCTGTAATGGGCTGACACACAAGTCTGTCTCTTCCGTTACTCCCTAATAGCGACAAGATGTCGCTTCCACTCTGGTCACTTGTCACTTCCAGAAAGCGACAAGATGTCGCTTCCACTCTGGTCACCATTAACTATTACCTGAGCGAAGCTCCTCCAGGTTCTCCTTTACTTCGGGTACTGCATCATAGAGCCACTGGTTGGTTTCGCAGGGGAGCAGCTCGCACTCGGCACAGCTCTGATAGTCTTTTTCCACCACGCAGGCGCGGATGGGGCACTTATAGCACCAGGCAAATCTGGCACCATCGGAGTGGCAACCTTCGCAATTGATGTTCTCGGCATTGATGGGAGAATCGTAACGCTTGGACCATTCTGCAGCAATGCGGATTTTCTCGTTTTCATCACCGCTAATGGTTGCCAGATAAGCCTCACAGGAAGCGCAATTCAAACCGCAGCAAGATATCATCTTAGGCATAGTATCTCCTTTTCTTCTAGGAATTTAACCAGAGCTTCCAGGCTGCGCCGGGAATAGAGCTCTTTCTTGAGTTTCTTATCTCTGGGAGCATTCTCCAGCGCTGGCAGGATGCCAAAATTGGCATTCATGGGTTGAAAAGAGTGTTCTCCGGGCTGGATCAGATGCCGCCAAAGCTGTCCCAGAACCGTCTCTGCGGGAAGCAGTTCCAGCCCCTGATCCAGGATGTAGGCCAGCAGAGTTCCCGTGGCGATGGATTCCACATAGCCTTCCACACCACTGAGTTGACCGGCTACATAAAGCTCCGGCTTGTTCTTCAGAAAGAGCTGTTCCGAAAGCACTTGAGGTCCGTTCAGATAGGCATTGCGATGGATGGAGCCAAAGCGGTGAAACTCTGCAGCTTCCAAGCCCGGGATCAGGCGGAAGATGCGCTTTTGCTCGGGGTAACGCAGCATGGTCTGGCAGCCCACCAGATTGTAGCTGGTGAGTTCCCGGTTTTCCGGACGCAATTGCAACACGGCATAGGGCTTACGTCCCGTCTTGGGATCTTCCAGACCCATGGGTTTCATCACTCCATGGCGCAGGGTATCCTTGCCGCGACGAGCCAGCTCCTCAATCGGGATGCAGTTTTCGTAGTAGGAGAATTTCAAGCCTTGAAAGAACTGGTTTTCAAACTCATGTGCCTCATGGCCTTCGCCCGCCAGAAGAGCCTCCACAAAAGCATAGTATTCATCTTTGGTAAAGGGACAATTCAGATAGTCCGGTTCGCCTTTATCATAGCGGTCTTTGCTGTAGATCTTTTCGCGATCCAGGCTGTCGGCATCTACGATGGGAGCAATCGCATCAAAGAAATAGAGGTGATGTCTGCCGATCGCTTCGCTGAGAGACTGCATCAGGGGATCGGAGATCAGAGGCCCTGCTGCCAGAATCGTGGGTTCATCAGTAAAACCTGTCACTTCCTCACGGATCAATGCAATCCCCTCCTCTGCCTCGAGGGCTTCCAGAACTTTCTGGGAAAACTGTTCCCGATCCACTGCCAAGGCCTGTCCGGCAGGCACGGCGCAGCTTTTGGCTATTTGCAAAAGAGGTGAACCGAGCAGGTCGAGCTCTGCTTTGAGCAAGCCTGCAGCAGTATCCAGGCGCAGACTTTTGAGGGAATTACTACATACCAATTCCGCCGGAAGTGAGCTGTTGTGAGCCGGGGTCATGGCCAGAGGCCGCATCTCATACAAACGTACTTTCCAACCCCTGCGTGCTAAACATAGAGCAGCTTCCGAACCGGCAAGGCCGGCACCAATGATCTTTATCGTTTTATCCATTAATCCCTCTTAGGGAAGCGGTGTAATTATGTCAATCCTTTCCCCGTCCCATCTTGCTTTATGCCCCGGAAGACTTATATATATCAGTAAAGAAGCGATTATTAAAGGGAGATAGAGATGAAATCTTTCAGTTTTCAAAACCCGACCAAGATCCTTTTTGGCAAGACTCAGGCTTTGAACCTGGGTTCAGAGCTGCAAAAGGACGGGATTAGCAAGTGCCTGATGATCGCCGGAGCTGGCTCTATTCGGCACAACGGCGCTTATGATGACTTCGTGAAATCCATGCAGGATAACAATATAGAATACGTTGTAAGCTGGGGTGTGCAAGCCAATCCCACCCTGGCAAAGACCCGTGAGTTGATTGAGCTGGCTCGCCGGGAAGAGGTGCAGGGCATTGTTGCCATCGGTGGCGGAAGCGTGATCGATACAGCCAAAGCTGTGGCAGCAGGATTCTATCTGGAAGATATATGGGCAGTTTATGAGCGTAAAGCTGTTATCAAACAGGCTCTGCCTATCTACACCATACTGACTATTTCGGCCACTGGCTCGGAGATGAACGGCAATGCGGTGCTCACCAATACTGATACTCTGCAGAAATGGGGCATCGGCTCAGGATTGATCTATCCACGGCTCAGCATCATAGATCCCAGTTACCAGAGAACCCTTCCGGCAGGGCAAACCGTGAACGGCGCTTTGGATGCCATAGCTCATATTCTGGAGTTCTACTTCATAGATCATAATGCTTGCGTTACCCTGGGGATCAACGACTCTCTGCAGTGTACGATTATAGAAATGACCGATCGGCTTTTGGCCGATCCGGAAGACTATAGCGCTCGTTCCAGCCTGGCCTGGGCAGCAACTCTGGCCTTGAACGGCCTCTCCGGTGTGGGGTTATCCGGAGGTGACTGGGCTTGTCATCAGATCGAGCATTCCTTCTCCGCTCTGCATCCACAGATTGCTCACGGTGCAGGCTTGGGCGTGATCTTCCCCACCTGGATAGAGTTTATGGCAGAGCGGCACCCGGCTGTCTTCAACCGCTGGGCAAAGAACGTCTGGAGCGCTTCCGGCACTTCAGAAGCCGTCAAGCTCTTCCGGGAGAAGATCAAAGCCTGGGGTTCTCCCACCAATCTGCGGGAACTGGGCATCGCTCAGAGCGACATACCGCTTCTGGTGGAGAAATCCATGATCACTCCGCGCCTGGGACAGCTCAGCAGGTTCACTGCCTCCGATGTGGAAGCACTTCTGATGCTGGCTTATTAATACAAACAGATTCTCTTGGTGAGTCTGGGTTTATCTCCCACAAAGACTTTCATGAGATAGACTCCGCTGGCCAAGCGCTGACCGCTTCTATCCAAGCCGTTCCAGTTGTAGAGGAAAGTTCCATCCTGGGAAGAAGCTCCCTCGGAGAGGCTGGCAACCCGCTGTCCACGGATGTTGAAGATATCAATGCGGTGAGCTTCGTTCGTCTTCAGCTCCAGATTCACCATCCCCCGGCTGGGATTGGGATAGGCACGCAGTTCGACCGCTGGGATCACTGCCACCTCTTCACCCGAGTCTGAGGGTTGGAAATGCAGCCTGGTGCGGTAAAGGGTATAGCTGTGGGCAGTCCCGCCCTGGATGCACTTGCTGATCATGATCTCCAGATCGTTGTTTGAGATGGGCTGAACACTCAGTTTGCTCATGGTAAAGAGCTGATCATAAGCCAAGCCATTCAAGGGGAATACTCCAATCGGCTCCATGATGGTGCCATCTAAATAGCGTGAAACTTTCAAGCTGTGATCAGTGAGACTATAGCTCACAAAGAAATACCTGCCGTCCGGGAGGATTGCTACGTCGTTCAGGCTGGAAGAAGCAGGAGCGAAAACGGTACTGCTTTCCAGCTCCTCAGTTTCCAGGTTAAGTTCGTAGATTGCCTGATTATTCTGAGTGCCATTCTCGGAGCAGTAGATCAAAGCCCTGTTATCATTCATAGATATGGACTGGATATCAAGTTCGTCATCCAGCAAATCGCTGATATCCTCCACCTCATTACCGGTTTGGAGATATATGCTTGAATTGCCGGCAAACAGGCTGGAACTCTGGTTCCTGGCATAAGTCTTGGTTCTGTATGGCTCTACAATTCCTGTGAAACACCACCAGTAATAATCATATTGAGGAGGTTCAAAGGTTTCTAAATCAAGCCCCAGTCCCAGACTCCACCACACAGGAGAATCAATTACCGTGGAGCCATACACTCCTCCATACACACTGGCGGGATTGTAGTGATAATCTTTCTTGTAACCTATTCCCGAACCTGTGGCACCGGGATAATTCACGGTTTGCAAATTAATACCCAGAATAGGATCAGCATAGTTCACAGCGGAAGTTCCTCCACAATAGTCGAGTGGGATATTCCAGACCCCATTCGAAGGCCACTCTGTATCATACAGAGGTCTGTGCATATAGCCTCGCCTGAACTGGACAACCGAGCCGTGGAGTTCTACCTTCCCGCGTTCCAGATAGGGCTTAGCTTCCGGCCAGAGAGGATTGTAGAAGGGGAAGTCTATATGAGCCGGCCAAGGCTCTGCAGTAGTCTGCGGGAAGCGTCTGCGATGTAAATCAATACCAGTCCAGCTCTGCCCCAGATAGTTGAGATCCGGAACCGAGGGATGGGGATGTTGGTATTCAAAGCTGAAGACTCCACCACCGATATCACTTCGCCCGGAGGCATATATATCCGCATAGATATACAGGGGATCGTCATCTGCCCGGCAGAGCTGCACTCTGGTGCTGTCCAGATGATTATAGTAACCATACTTAAGCAGAACACTCTTCTCTGAGAGAAGTGAAACATGATCGGTGGAACCAGGCGCTGGATCCTCTCCGGGAACTGTTCCCGCCAGAGTAATATCTCCAATAATCCTGACAGTATCTGTACTTGCCCAGCTTTGGTTGCCTTCAAAGACACCCTCTATCCATAACTCATTTTTTGTCCAGAGTCTCTGATTCAAACATGTACCGCTTGCCATGGGTGTCCAAATAGTATCCTGGACGGCGAATGAGTTCTGATAAACAGGTTCTCCCAAAGGATCTGCGGGATACTCATTGTAAACCGGCACCTGGACAAGATACGGATTTGTCTTTTGACCTTTCCAAGCTGTATAGGTCCCATGATCGACCTTGATTCTTATTATCACATTATCATCAGCGTAACTACCCCCAAACATTGTCCCATATCGTCTTGGGGCACGGGGAAGACTCAGACTGGGAGCATTCTCTATCAAGCCTCCCAGAAAGACCTGATCGTAGGGGATCTCACCGGAGACGGATTGAACTGTGCCGGAAATGATCACCTGACCCAGGAAGGTAGGCCAACCGCCATTGGTTCCTCCACCGCTCTGCTTTATCCAGATGTCCGAGTTACTACGCAGTCCCCCGGTGATGACGTCCTGCCCAGAATAATACACTGGAGTACCATTCTGGGAGAGCTCTTCACCCACTATGTACTGAGGCAGGATGTAGGCCTCCTGAGAGGCAGGATCAATAAACTGCTCATGGGTCTCGATGGGATAAGGGATCTCGTAGTCCACCTTGTAGTATTGACCGTCCATCCTTACCGTGAGAGGGCTGGGCTCAAAGGTTCTGCCTGTATTATCGAAAGTCCAGCTCTGTCCCTGATCGATTGATCTGGCCACATACTTCTCATAGCCATCCTTGTAAGTAACAATGAGTTCATTCCCATCGACAGACAAGGTTGGTATGCACAAGCCAACTACGTTGTTATCCAATACTGATTCCACCCAGTTCAACCCGCCATCAGTGGTCTTTTTGAAGACAACTGAGCCCGGTGACTGAGAATCCACATAGTTACGAAAAACCAGATAGATACTATCGCCTGAGACGAAGGAACTGAGCTTCCCTCCAAACTGACCGGTTGCCAGCTCTTGGAAGCCCTCCATCTGTGCATAGCTTAAGCCAAATGCCAACATGATTAATATCGTTAAAACTGCTGTTTTCATAATCATTCCTTATTGCTAAGATCGTTCAATGTTCTGCAAGGTTAGTTTGAAACTGTGAGTTCCACTTTCATTCGATCCGGATCTTCAAAGAAGACGGAATAAGCATCTTCTCCGCTGGCATGGGGATGCCTATCTTCATAAAGAATTGTAACGCCTCGAGATCTGAGCTCGGAAGTGATCTCATCGACAAAGGCTTCATCCCGGGCATGAAAGGCCAGATGATTCAAGCCTGCCCGGCAGCGGTGATAGGGAACGTCTTTCCAGCGCTCCTCTATCTGCACAAAGACCAGATAGCAATCTCCCAGAAGGTAGCTGGCCCCCTCCTCCCAGGATTGATAAAGCTCATAACCCATTCGGGAGAGAAACCAGCCCCAGAAATCGAGGCTGGTCTTCAAATCCCTTACATATAGTTCGACGTGGTGCAAAGCTCCGTGCATCAATAACTCCTAATACAAACAGATTCTCTTGGTGAGCCTGGGTTTATCTCCCACAAAGACTTTCATGAGATAGACTCCGCTGGCCAGACGTCTGCCTTGAGCATCCATACCGTTCCAGTTATAGAGGAAAGTCCCATCCTGGGAAGAAGCTCCCTCGGAGAGGCTGGCAACCCGCTGTCCGCGGATGTTGAAGACATCGATGCGGTGAGCTTCACTCGTCTTCAGCTCCAGATTCACCATTCCCCGGCTGGGATTGGGATAGGCACGCAGTTCGACCGCTGGGATCACTGCCACCTCTTCACCCGAATCTGAGGGCTGCAGTGTGGCTCTGCTGTGATAGATATAACTTCTAAAATTTCCGTGATAAGTCAGGAAAATATCCAGCACAGTCGCAGAGACAGGACGGATGCTGAGCTTGCTAAGCAGTAACTCAGGGCTTTGGGGCAAATCTACCAAAGGCCACGATGCGATCAAAGGCGGAGAACCGGGAGCATTCCAGTGATAAACTTCCAACTGGTGGAAATCCTGCGAGTAAGTAACCCATAACCACCTTCCATCAGGCAGAATGGCTATGTCGTTCAGGCTGGAGGTGGCAGGATTCATGTCGAGTAATCCGGTTTCCAAAGTGGAGAGGTGCAGCACCTGAATGGCTTGATCGTTTTGGGTACCGGTCTCGGAGTAATAGATCATTGCATCATCACCATCCATCGCTATGGATTGAATATCCAGATGAGCAGTATTGATATAGCTGAGATCATGCCAGGTATCATCGATCAGAGCCAGGAGTTTATCGTTATTGGCAAAGAGCCGGTTGTTCCCGGAGCGGGCATAAGCCTTGGTACGGGTTGGCTCCAGTTGCATCAGTCTTTGCATGGGCGTTTCAGTGGGGATATCCTGGTTCAGATCGATCTGCCCGATCATTATACCCAGATTCCAGTTCACAGCCTGGTTTGGCGCCTGAGGATTGGGTATCCGGGTGAAACTGCTGTGGATATTCTGGTGAAAGTTCTTCTTATACCCCACGCCAGAACCACTTGCCCCAGGATAGTTCCTGGTACTCATCTGAATATCCAAAATAGGATCTTGGTAATTCACTACAGATGTCCCACCACACATGTCATTCGGAATATCCCAGATGCCTCCGGAAGGGTGTTCCGTGTCATACGCAGATCTGTGCAGATAACCCCTCTTCCGCTGGATTACGGAGCCATAAAGATTGATATCGCCACGTTCCATATAGGGTTGTCTTTCTGGCCAGAGAGGATTGTACCAGGGGAAATCGATATTGGCTGGCCAGGGTTGGGTTGCTGTCTGAGGCCATCTCCTGCGATGCAGATCGATCTTAGTCCATAATTGGCCTTGCCAGAACTGCGACGGTACCGAGGGATGCGGATGCTGGTATTCGAAGGTGAAGACTCCGCTGCGGGGATTGTTATCCCCCAGGGCGTAGATATCCGCATAGATATAGTTACCTGGTGCACCGGTTGCTCCACAGAAGGGATGATACATCAGACTATCTACAGGATTCACGTAACCATACTTGATAACCACACTTTTCTCGGAGATCAGAGAAACATGATCAAAAGTGTTTAGATAGGGATCATCTCCCTCCGGTGTGCAGCTCAGAGTAATACCTCCGATAATCATGATAGTATCTGAACAAGCCCAAACCTGATTACCCGAGAATCGACCCTTGATCCAGAGCCGGTTATTCACAAACATGGAGCGGTTGTAGCATGTTCCACACCCCGCTGGAGTCCAGATCGTATCCCGGACGGTATATGTATTTCTGAAAAGCGGTTCCCCCAAAGGAACGGCGGGATAAGGATCATACACAAAGGCATGCTCCACGTATGAGTTAGTGATCGTCCCCAGCCATGTGGAAAATGAACTCTGATTTACCTCCACCATCACGATATAATTCGGATCATATACTGCAGGGCCTATCAGCATAGCATTCTGTCTATCCGGTAGAGGTAGATCCAGGCTGGGAGCATTCTCGATCCAGCCACCCAGGAAAACATCTTCATAGGGTATATTACCAGAAAAAGATTGCACGGTTCCACTGGTAATCACCGGCCCATAAAAAGTAGGCCATCCTCCATTAGTCCCCCCACCGGCATTTTTGATCCAGATATCGGAATTACTGCGGACGGCTCCGGTGACTACATCCTGCCCCCAATAATACACCGGAGTGTCGTTCATGGAGGTTTCCTGATCCGTGATATACTGCGGTAGAGGCAGCCTGTCTGGATTCTCCGGATCAAGGTAATCTTCCTGACTAGCTTGAGGATAGGGCAATTCCAGAGAATAGGTATAATAATTCTCGCCATCTTTCTCGGTGTAGGGACTGAGCTCGAAGCTTCGGCCTACATTGGTGCTCTGCCAGGTGCTCCCCTGATTCGTGGAGATGGCAATGTACTTCTCATAGCCATTCACATAAGTAACTACGAGTTCGGAAGGGGAGTAGTGTAAACTTGGTTTGCAGCCCCCGCTTACTCCTTGTGCCACGATAGAGCTCTGCCAGGACTGCCCGGCGTCTGTGGATTGCTTAAAAACTATTGATCCTGGGACTGAAGGATTGTTGCAGGAGTTGTAAACAAAACAAACATAGTCTCCGGATACATAAGAAGCCATTTTCCCTTCGAACTGGCCTGTCGCCAATTGCTGGAAGGGGCCTATCTGCGCAAAAGCGCATCCTAATGCGAGAACGAAAGCAAGGGTGATCCATGCTGCTTTCATGATACCTCCTGGTCCAAGTAATTGTCCATAAAAAGCGTAACAGAATTTACTAGTTGCAATATCCATACCAATCTGACAAGGAAAGAGAGCGGTGAACAGAGAGTGACGAGTGACAAGAGCTGAGCTGCTGACGCTTGTGAAGAAGCTTCCGAATAGAACGCAGATGACTGGATCAACGGGATCAACAAAATTTTCTCCCACGAATAGACACAAATGAAAGATCACAAATGAACTCGAATCCTCGTGAAAGAATAGAACGCTGATGACGCAGATGATTATGATTAACTCAGAATCCCTCCTAATCCTCTAATCCTGAAATCCTCGTGGAAGAGATGACTTTAGTTTCCTAGCTTCGCATCACCGGTCTGTTCACTGTTCACGGATCATTGTGCTCCTTTTCACACCCTCCTTCGCTTCTTTAACGCTTCTTTAACCATTCTTTAACCTATCCTTAACGAAGGCTAAGGAAAGGCTTATCCTATGGTAAGTTAAGGTTAAAGAGAATAACGAGAGACAAATTAGTGAACCGATAGTGACCAATCAATGTGTGAATCTGCGTCATCTGCGTTATCTGCGTGCTATAAATCACAAAAAACCGTGTAGATTATAATGATCTGCTTCATCTGCGAGCCATTCTTTTCAAGGGGGAAATCAGAATGGACTTGACAAAATTACGGCCTCGATTTTCAAGGACAAGACTTGATTAGGGAGGATTAGTCCTAATTGGTAAGGCAGCGGTCTTGAAAACCGCCGGGTTATGCCCATGGGGGTTCGAATCCCTCATCCTCCGCCAGAAGTTTATAGAGTGATCTAGAAAAATATAAACCGGGAGAGGTGGCCGAGCCGGTTGAAGGCGCACGCCTGCTAAGCGTGTGTAGGTCAAAAGCCTACCGAGGGTTCGAATCCCTCCCTCTCCGCCAGTTTGATGCTGGGCAGTCGCCAAGTGGTAAGGCAGCAGGTTTTGGTCCTGCCATCCGGGGGTTCAAATCCTCCCTGCCCAGCCAATCTGATTTTTTTAGAGTAGAATAAGTTTATGCTGGGATGTCGTCTAATGGCAGGACAGCGGATTCTGGTTCCGTACGTGGGGGTTCAAGTCCTCCCATCCCAGCCATAGTATAAAAAAAGCCGATCTTAATGATCGGCTTTTTTTTATAGTTGATTGGGACACTGGGGTGCATTGGCAGAACAACACAGCAGTGGATTCACACCTGAGGCGTTTCTGCCAATTCGGAGATTGGCAGACCAATTACTCCCTAATCACCACTCAAAGATAATCAGGCCATTACCGCCGTTAAATCCACCTTTTCTGCCTAGTCCGCAGCCTTCCTGATATTGAGGATCGTCCGTTCTGGGAGGCAGAACATCAGTGGCAGCGCCATCTGAACCGGGAATCAAGCTGGAACTCATCGAGCCATCACGACGGA
>JAZHDE010000227.1:0-14213 GCA_036584515.1 Candidatus Cloacimonadota bacterium
GTCGGTAGAGCAGAACGGGCTTATGATATTTATTCCCGGTTGCTCAAAGACCGTATTATCTTTGTAGGTGGCCCCATAGAAGACAATCTGGCGGCCTCAGTGGTGGCACAGATGCTGCATCTGGAAGGTGAAGATCAGGAGCGGGATATCTACATGTATATCAACAGCCCCGGTGGAATTATCTCTTCCGGCCTGGCGATTTATGATACTATGCAGTATATCCGCCCCAAAGTGAGTACTATCTGTATAGGTCAGGCTGCCTCCATGGCGGCAGTGCTGCTGGCAGCGGGTGAGCCCGGGAAGCGGATAGCCTTGCCTAACAGCCGGATAATGATACATCAGCCTCTGGGTGGAGCTCAGGGGCAGGCCTCGGATATCGAGATTCAGGCCCGTGAAATCCTCTATCTGCGCTCCAGAATGAATGAGATTCTGCAGCATCACACCGGCAAGAGCTTGGAGCAGATAGAAGTTGATACAGACCGGAACTTCTTTATGAGTGCCGATGAAGCAAGAGCTTACGGGATTATCGACGAAGTCATAACCAACCGTAAATAGCAAAGAAAAGCGAGGATTAGCTTGGAAAAGTATAGAAACCTCAGTTGCTCCTTCTGCGGAAAAACAGAAGGGGAAGTGAACAAACTGATCCGCGGTATAGCCGGAAACATCTGCGATGAATGCATCCTGATGTGTCACGACATCGTGGAAGGTTCCTCTCCGGCGGAAAGCCATGAGGAGTTTGAGCTACCCAAACCCAGCGATATCAAGAAGTATCTCGATCAGTATGTGATCGGCCAATCCAAGGCCAAAGAGATCATCTCGGTCGCTGTCTATAACCATTACAAACGTATCTTCCGGCAAAACCGGAAGGATGAGATAGACCTTGAGAAGAGCAATATCCTGATGATCGGACCCACCGGCAGCGGCAAGACCTTGATCGCTCAGACCTTGGCGCGCTTTTTGAAAGTGCCCTTTGCCATCTCGGACGCTACCACCCTCACCGAAGCCGGTTATGTGGGTGAAGACGTGGAAAACATTCTGGTACGTCTGTTGCAAAATGCAGATTACGACGTAGCCCGGGCTGAGAAAGGCATTGTCTATATCGATGAGATCGACAAGATTTCCCGCAAGTCCGAAACTCCCTCCATCACCCGCGACGTCTCCGGAGAAGGAGTGCAACAAGCCCTGCTCAAGATCCTGGAAGGTACCAAAGTAAACGTTCCGCCCAAGGGTGGACGCAAGCATCCCCAGCAGGATTTTATAGAGATGGACACTCGCAATATCCTCTTCGTAGCCGGCGGAGCCTTCTTCGGTCTGGAGAAGATCATCAAGGAACGCATCGATAAAAAGGCTATTGGGTTCGACGTTAGCCTGGGAATCAAGCAGGAAGACGCTTCCCTCTTTGATCATACCGTATCGCACGACTTGCTCAAGTATGGACTGATTCCGGAGCTGATCGGCCGGATGCCGGTGATCTGCACCCTGCACGAGCTGGATGAGGATGCTCTTTTGGATATCCTCACAGAGCCCCGTAACTCCCTCTGCAAGCAGTATCAGAAGCTCTTTGAACTGGATGGAGTGGATCTGGGCTTCGAGCAGGAAGCTCTGCGGGAGATCGCCAAAGTGGCGATCAATCAGAAGACCGGGGCGCGTGGATTACGCTCAATTATGGAGAAATTCATGCTGACAATCATGTATGAGATTCCGGACCGGGTGGATGTGAAGAAATGCATCATCACACCTGATGTCGTACGGGGTCAAAGTGCACCCGTGTACGACCTTAAAGCACCAATAGAAAAGAGAAGAAAAGCCGTTACAAACTAAAAGGAGCTTCTTATGAAAAGGATTCCTTTACTTATGGCCCTTGCCCTGATGCTGCTGGTCAGCGCCTGTGTGGGTGAGGGAGAACTGCGTATTCGTAACCGTAGCACCACAGACGTAAACGTTACTCTGGACTACGAAGAGGATAAGCTGATTCGCCCCTCGGAAAACTATACCCGGTTTTACAATTCCGATAAAGACGTCCGTATTGAATACGACGGGCTATATCTCTTTAGCGGAGTTCAGACCAGGTATGTGGAACGTGGAACGGTGAACGTTGTAACCTTGGTTTCGGATGGCGGAGCAATCCTATTGGTGAACGGCAGCAATCGCACCATCACCAATGTGTATCTCTCTCCAGCCGGGGATATTACTTGGGGACCGGACGATCTTTCCGGAGATATTGCTCCCGGAGCCAGCGTGAGCTGGACTGTGACGGAAGGTTTCTGGGACATCAAGGTAGTAAACAATCTGGGTCAGGAATACTCTGTCTTCAGCAAACAAGTTCTCAAAGACAGCACCTTTACCCATATCCACGAAGGCAGAGGCGAACGTGGCGCCAAGACCGACCATCCAGAGCAAGCTTCCGGCATGAAAGCCGAGCAGTACTTTGCCCGCTAAGACAAACCAGTTTACTGAGGAGAATTTTTACATGAGCCAAGAAATGTATCAGAGCCGTAGAGACTTGCTGGCAGATAACCTGCAAGCCGGCGAAGCCGTTATTCTTTTTGCAAATCGGGAAGCCAAGCTGCAGAAGTTCAGCCAGGAAAATAACTTTCTCTATCTCACCGGACTCAGCACTCCCGGTGCTATCTTCCTAATGGTGAAGACCGAGCGTGGTGCGCAGACCAGGCTCTTTATCGAGCGTGGCAATCCTGCCGAAGAAGTCTGGACCGGTAAGAAGATGCAGCCCGAAGAAGCCATAGAGATCAGTGGCATCACCGAAGTAGCTTTTTTGGATGAGTTTCAGGAAAAACTGGGTCAACTTGCCCCGGGAATGAATAAAGTGTTTTCCAATATCGGAGTTCCCAGGCTCACAGAACCCAAGCCCTATGCCATGTTTGCCCTGGAGCCGCTAACCAGCCGCTATCCTGCCATTCTCGTGCAGGATATAGCTCCAGTGATCAGTCCCTTGCGCAAAGTCAAGAGTGATTGGGAGATCATGCAGCTTCAACGTGCCATAGACATCACCGGCAAGGGCATCATGGACATCATGGAATCTGCCCGTCCCGGCATGATGGAATATGAGCTGGAAGCTACTCTCTTTTACAGAATGCAAGTCTCCGGCACAGGATATTGGGGATTTGCTCCCATCATTGCTGCCGGGATCAATGCTGCTACACTGCATTATGAACGCAATGACTGCCGCATCGAATCCGGTGATCTGGTGCTGATGGACGTCGGTGCCAGCTACAAGAACTATAGCGCGGATGTGACCCGTTGCTTCCCCATCAGTGGAAGTTTTAGCGAGCGTCAGAAGCAGATCTACGGCCTGGTGTTGGATGTGCAGAAACAGATCATTGAAATGATCAAGCCCGGTGTGGCTCTGATGGATCTGCAGCACAAGACTCGTGAACTACTGGCGGAATCCTGCCTGGCGATCGGCCTGATTGAAGATCTGGACCAGATCCGCAAGTATTACATGCACGGTGTCAGCCACTTCCTGGGTATGGATACTCACGATGTGGGTGGCAGAGAAGCAGTGTTGGAAAAAGGCAACGTGATCACCGTTGAGCCCGGCCTCTACATTCCGGAAGAACGTCTGGGAGTGAGAATCGAAGACGACGTCCTGGTTACCGAATCCGGCTACTGCGTGCTTTCTCAAAATATTCCCAAGGAGATAGACGAGATCGAAACGATCCGTAAAGCTGCCTTGGAGAACTGATGCACAAAGCGCTTTATCCCGGCACCTTTGATCCCATCACTCTGGGACACATGAACATCATCGAGAAAGCTTCCAAGCTATACGATGAAGTGATTGTGGGTGTGGCAGCTTATACCAATAAAAGCAATCTCATGAATCTGGAAGAGCGTGCCAATCTCTGCCGCTTCTCCTGCGCTCATCTTCCCAATGTGCGGGTGCAGAGCTTCGAAGGCCTGGTGGTGGATTTCGCCCGGGCTTTGGACTGCCCGGTGATGATCCGGGGCATGAGAGCAGTTTCGGACTTTGAATATGAGCTCTCCCTGGCTCTCACCAATAAGAAACTGAATCCCGATATTGAGACCATCTTCCTGGTGCCCAGCCTCAAATACATGTATCTCTCCAGCTCCATGGTGCGCCAGATAGCTGCACTGGGTGGCAACCTCAAAGATATGGTGCCTGAATGCGTGCAGACAGCTCTGGAGCAAAAAGCGGGGCTAACTAATGGCTAGAAAGACCAGCACCGATCTGGAAAAGGTTAAGATCTCCGAACGTAGCCTGCCTGCAGATATAAACGCAGAGGCGGCAGTGCTTTCTGCCATGCTTATCGACAGCGATGTGGTGAGTAAAGGCATCGAGAAGATCAAGGAAGAATTCTTTTATCGCACGGCTCACAAGCTGGTCTTCAAGGCTATGCAAGAGCTTTTCAACGAGAGCGTGGAGATTGATGCTCTTACTCTGATTAACCGCTTGGAGCGCAATAATCACCTGGATAAAGTAGGGGGAATTCCCTACGTGAACGAACTGGTGGATATTGTGGTTTCCAGCGCTAATTTTGATTATCACCTCAATATCCTCACAGAACAAGCTCTCTTGAGGATGCTGATTGTGGCTTCCAACGGCATCATCGAATCCTGCTACAGCGCTGCCAAGCCTGTGAAGAGCATTGTGGACGATGCCGAGCAAGCTATCTTTGCCATTGCAGAAGTTCCTCAAAGGCAGGGTTTCATCCGTCTGGGCGATATCTCCTCGGATGTGGTGGAGATGATCGATGAGATTTCCACCAGCAAAGTTCCAGTGGTGGGAATTGGCACCGGCTATTCCGATCTGGACAAGCTCTGTGGCGGTTTCCGTCCCGGTCAGTTTGTGATTATTGCTGCCCGTCCTGCCATGGGTAAGACGGCGCTGGCACTCAATATCGCCACTCATGCTGCAGTGAACCTGAATAAAAAGGTTGCTGTCTTTACCATGGAAATGGCTGCCGATGAAGTGATTATGAGAATGTTCGCTTCACTGGCACAGGTGAATATGGAAGAGATGATGAAAGGCTTTGGCATGAACGAAGAAAAGCTGATCCGCATCATGCAAGCCTCGGAAGTGCTCTCCTCCCGCCAAATCTACATCGATGAATCTGGTACCAACAGTCCCCTGGATATCCGCGCCAAAACCCGCAGGCTGGCTGCCGAACTGAATGGCCTGGACCTGATCATTATCGACTATTTGCAGCTTATGACCATGCCCAACGAACGGGATAACCGCCAACAAGAGATCGCCGAGATTTCCCGTGCCCTCAAGATATTGGCCAAGGATATGAAGATTCCCGTGATTGCTCTCTCGCAGCTTAATCGCCTCTTGGAAAACCGGGAAGATAAGAAGCCTCGTTTGGCGGACTTGCGTGAATCCGGTGCCATCGAGCAGGATGCAGACCTTGTGATGTTCATCTACCGGGATGAGTATTACAATCCCGAAAAGACTGAAAAGCCCGGCATTGCCGAGATCATTGTGGGTAAGAACCGCCATGGCTCCACCGGCAATGTTGATTTGGGCTTCGTGCGGGAGATCACTCTCTTTCGCAGCCTAGAGCAGAGGGATGAACCTTAGACCCATCTCCGCTCTGGGGGAATACATTGTTTTTGTGGGCAAGGCTTTTCAGGCCTTGCCCCGTCTTTCACGTCGGCGTAATGAACTGCTGATCCAATTGCAGCAGATCACAGTGGGCTCCATCCTCCTGATCACGCTCACGGCTGCTTTCACCGGGATGGTTACCGCCCTGCAAGCCGTTTATCAATCCAAGGGCTACATGCCCATCAGTCTGCTCAGTGTACTGATCGGTAAATCCACTATGATAGAGCTGGCTCCTGTGCTGACAGCTTTGGTGATGACGGGCAAGGTGGGTGCTTCCATGGCTGCAGAGATCGGCACCATGAAGGTATCCGAGCAGCTTGACGCTCTTGAATCCATGTCCATCAAAGCCTCCAATTTCCTCTATATGCCCCGTATTCTGGCAGGCATGATCGGTTTTCCCATCATCACCATCTACGCCAATCTGATCAGTATCATCTCCGCTTGGTACTTCGCCTGGATGAAGTATGGCATTCATTACCACACCTTCTTTGTGAATATGCGCAGTTACTTCAATCCCTCCGATCTCTGGGGAGGACTGATCAAGAGTCTGGTCTTTGGCTATATCATCACTTCACTGGCCTGTTTCTTTGGTTCCAAAAGCCAGGGTGGGGCAGAGGGAGTGGGCATCTCCACCACCCAAACCGTGATCTACTCCTCCGTCTTTATCCTAATCATGGATTTCATGGTCGCCTGGGTACTCTTCGGCGGTTTCTAATACTGATGAAAACCAGATTCCTGGCTCTTTTGATCACCGGTCTCCTGCTCTTTGCCTGTGCTAAGAAAAAGGAAGATACAGCGCCGGTGGTTCCCGCCAATCTTCCCCCCAGCAATCTGCATATCTACGCCATCGAGCAGTTTCGCACTGCTGGTCTGGAAAGTGTGATCAACCGGGATTTCTCCCGGCTTTACAATTGCACCATTGAGGTTACGACCTTTCCTACTACAAGGGATTTACTCCTTGCCACTCAGTCGGATACAGCAAGAGTGGATATTGTGCTGGGAATACCCACCGGTTTCACCCAGGATGATAGCCTGCTGGCAAATCTCGTGGGAGTACAGAGCCTTCCGGAGGCCAGCTTCTCCCGGGAACTGGGATACGTTCCGGGGGACAAGCTGATACCCTATGGCTTTGGGAATCTTTCCTTTATCTACAACAGCCGGCAGATAGACCGACCTCCCAGCACCTTCGGCGATCTTCAGGATGCCCGCTACATCAGCCAAATGGCGATCTGTGATCCCAAACTCAGCGGCTTGGGCAGATCAACTCTGCTCTGGACGGTGGCACTTTTTGGTGAAGAGGGCTACAAGATGCTCTGGCGCAGCTTACGCAAGAATGTGGGTAAGCGCTACGACCGTCCGGAAGACTTGTCTGCTGCCTTGGAAACGGGACAGTATGCCATGATCGTCGGGGTCAATGGCACTGCCGCCTGGATCAAGGAACAGGATCCCGAGAAGGATCACTTTGTTTCTGTCATCCCTGGAGAGGGGAGTTTCCTCTATGTGGAATACGCAGCCATTCATAAGAGTGCACAGAATTCCGCTATTGCCAAGACTTGGCTGAACTATCTTCTCAGTCCCGCCTCGCAGCGCATGGTGGTCTATAAATTGGGACTCTTCCCCGCCAATTCCAAGACCGAGATGCCTCTCAGCTTTGCCCGGGTGCCGATCTACAGCCACTCTGTTCACAAGAATCTGGATCCTCTCACTCTGAAAGAACAGGGCCAGAGCTGGCTGGATTGGTGGGAAGACTTCATGTCTTTCCGTTTGAACTAAAGAAGCCGTGAAACCCGTCACTGAAAGCTTTCTGAACGTTGTGCTCTTTGAACCCGAAATCCCCGCCAATACAGGCAATATTGGCAGATTGTGCCTTGGTTGCGGAGCCAGATTGCACCTGATTCGTCCGCTGAAGTTCCTTCTGGACGATAAATCCCTCAAACGCGCTGGATTGGACTATTGGCACAAGCTGGATTACCGGGTCTGGGACAGCCTGTCTGAGGCTCTGGATTCTGTGGATCCCGCCAGGGTATTCTATGCCACCACAAAAAGCAGCAGAAGTTATACAGAAATGCAGTACAGAACGGGAGATTGGCTGGTCTTTGGTCCTGAATCACGGGGACTGCCGGAGAGCCTCCTTGCGGAAAATGTGGAGAACTGCATCACCATTCCCATGACGACCGAGATCCGCTCCATTAACCTTTCCAACTCCGTGGCGATAATACTGTACGAGGCGATAAGACAACTGAGCTGAAGCAGACTATTCTGCCTATCTCCTAATTCGATTCTTTAGCAATGCCTTAGCGTAGGCTTAGCGAATCTTTAACGAAAGCTAAGGAAAGACTTATCTTGCAGTAGCTTAGGGGTAAATGACCCAATAGGAGAGCTATCTGTATGGCTGAGAGGGGATTGTCCTGCTTACTGAGAGTATGAGCATGAGGTTCGGCGATCACTTCTACAGTGTAGAACGCAGCGCAGTCTTAGCCATTAACCATTAACCGGATACAGTATATTCATCCTGCCGGAGAGTGGATTCAGAGTGGTCTGCAAGTCCAATCCAAAAACCTGTTTCAAAAGCTCCGGTTGCATCATCTCTTCCGGACTGCCTGCCCCCAGGACTTTCCCTTGCTTCAGAAAGACCATCCGGCTGGCAAAATTGGCAGCCAGATTCAGGTTGTGGGAGATCAGCACAATACCCTTGCCCTGCCCTTTTCTGATCTCGGAGAGCAGGCTCATGATCTCGATCTGGTGGTTAATATCAAGCTGGGAAAGACTTTCGTCCAATAGGATGTAGTCCGTTTCTTGTGCCAAAGCACGTGCCAGCAGCACCCGCTGTTTCTCTCCTCCGGATAGTTGAGAATACCATCTTTGGGAATAGTCGGTCAAATCCAATCTTTCCAAGGCTCGATGCGCCACTTCCATGTCCTCTGGCGTCAGGTTTTCCAGCAATCCTTGATATGGATAACGTCCCATCAAGACCAGATCCAGCACAGAGTAGTCAAAGCTGAAAACCGATTCCTGCGCCACAAATGCCATCTTGCGTGCCAGTTCCTCCCGTTTGTAGCTCGCCAGGCTCTTCCCTCCAAGCAGAATCTCCCCGCTTCGGGGCTTTAAAAAGCCCATGATGGAGTATAAGAGAGTGGATTTTCCAGCGCCATTGGGACCCATAATAACGGTGAAGTCATCCTGAGAAAGCTCCACCGAGAGCCCATTCAACACCGGCTCTTTATCGTAACTGCATCTGATCTCTTTCAGCTCTATCATGTATCCTATCCGTCCGACCAGCCCCCTCAAGTCAAGCGAAATCTGCACGATCTCCTACTAAATGCAGAGATTTTCCTTGCCAAGAATAGCCTATTAAAATACTATGTTATTAATGAACGATGAAGGAAGCGCAAATGCCTGTTAATACAAAAACTGAGTATGCCCTGAGAGCCCTGATAGAGATGGTGGAAAGCAGCCAGGAGGCTATCTCTGCCCGTCATATCTGTGATCGGCAGAACCTACCCAAAAAGTATGTGGAACATCTGCTCAGCGGGCTCAAGCAAGCAGATCTCATCACCAGCAGTTCCGGTTCCCGTGGGGGTTATGTGCTGAATCGCAAAGCCAACGAGATTAACCTGCAGATGATTATGGATGCTGTGGATGATCATTCCATGGATCCAGCCTGTGGACACAACCGGGACGAGTATTGCCTGGGTGCCACCTGCGGTCTGAACGGCATCTTTGCCAAGATCTCCACAGATATGCGCAAGCTTCTCTCTTCCTATACCTTAAAAGATTTTTACGAGAGCTACAAGAAAGTGATGCTCAAGGAGAAGATATGAAATCCGGTTCGATTTATATGGATAACTGCATCACCAGCCGTCCTGCCCCCGAGGTGCTGGAGGCCATGCAGCCTTACTTTACGGAAAAGTTCTGGTATCCCGGTTCCTTTGTTTCCACCGGAGAGACCATAAACAGTGAGTTAGCAGAGTTTCAGGCCAGGGTCGCTTCCAGCTTGGGAGCTTCCGCTGAAGAACTGCATTTCACCTCCGGCGGCACTCTGGCAAATAACATAGCCATCAAGGGTCTTGCCACAGCTAATTCAGGTGCCGGAAGCCATATCATCTGCTCCGTGGTGGATTATCCGGATCTCTTGACCAATGCCGCTTGGCTGGAGAAAAGCGGCTTTGACGTTACTTATCTCTCGGCAGATTCTGAAGGTTTTATCGATCTGGAAGAGCTGAAGAGCTCCATCCGGCCGGATACGATCATGTTTATGACCACCATGGTCAATCACGTGATTGGCACTATTCAACCCATAGCTGAGTTACGACGCATCTTGGATGAGTCCGGCCATAAAATCCTCATGCATGTGGATGCCTGCCAAGCTTATGGGAAGATTCCGGTGAATGTCCGCGAGCTGGGTGTGGATACCTTGAGCGTCTCTGCCCACAAGATTCACGGACCCCAGGGCATTGGTGCGCTCTACGTTCGCAAAGGAACCAAGTTGGGTCAGATCATCCATGGAGTGCGTCGGATAGACAATCTGCAAACGGGTGGACTCAATATCGCTCTGATCGCCGGATTTGCCAAAGCTGTGGAGCTGAGCTTCATAGATTTTGAGACTACTCAATCCGAACTCCGCAAGCTCTCGGACTATTTGATAGAGAAGATGGAAGCAACGATTACCCATGTTGAATTGAACGGTCCCCGCGGTGCCAAACGAGCGCCGCACAACGTCAATCTCTCCATAGACTACATAGAAGGCGAAGCCATCACCATGATGCTGGATATTCAGGGCATCACGGTTGCCACCGGCAGCGCTTGCGCCTCCCAAGGCTTGCAGGCCAATTACGTTCTGATGGCTATTGGCAAGAATCACGTGCAATCCCATGGTTCCATGAAGTTTACTCTGAGCCGCTACAACACCACCGAGGAAATTGACCGCGTGGTGCAAAGCCTGGCAGAAATCACCACCGAACTGCGCAAACGCAGTCCCCTCTACGAAGCTATATCCGCAAAGGAGAAATAATGCAATACTCAGAAAAAGTTTTGGACCACTTCATGCATCCCCGCAACGTCGGGAAGATGGATAATCCCGATGCTTCCGCCACGGAAGGCAGTCCCGCTTGCGGAGACCAGGTCTCCGTTTACCTTAAAATCGACCCTGAGAGTCACAAGATTGAGGATATCAGCTTCCTCTCCTATGGCTGCGCCTCCAATATCGCCACCGGCTCCATTATCACCGAGATGGCAAAGGGTAAAAGCCTCGACGAAGCCAAGAAGATTTCCTGGCGCGATGCAATGGAAGCGCTCGACGGGCTTCCACCCGTAAAAGTGCACTGTTCCGTGCTGGCAGCCGATACTCTACAGACAGCCATATCCAATTATGAGATCGCTCACGGCCTCAAAGAAGTGCCAAATTTCAGTAAAGATACCATCCTGGAAGAGCTGAAGAAGATCATTTATCCCAAAGTGGGAGAAGATATTGTGAGCCTGAAGATGGTGAAGTATGTAGGCTTCACAGAGGGCGAGGTTCTGATTGATCTAAACATTCCCTCCTTTGATCAATGGCGCGAGAACATCGCAGAGGAGATCCGGGAGCATCTGGAAAAGTATCCGGATGTGAAGGATATTCAGATCAATATGTAGGGGCTAACTAGTTAATAGTGAAGAGTTAATGGTTAATGCTGCGCTGCTGCCGCTTCCCATAGTGGAAGCGACATCCTGTCGCTTTATTGTATCAGGCGTCTGATCTACCGCCAGTGGTTGCGAACTCTCACATTCTGGCCAACTATTTTTTTAGATAGTTGAATTCCTTCCACATAAGTGAATTGTATTCACTCACAGGATTTGCTTAAGTATGCTCAGTAACTCTTTGCAGCAACGTACCATCTGTCTTACAATGATTGCAGAACCTTTTTTCTAATTCTCGCCATTATCAGCCCATCTCAAGACTCAGGAAGTGATTTCATTCTCTTTGGCACCTTTCGATTATGTTTATCACAATTCTTAGAGATTCAGCACTAATTCACACACTCTGCTCAGTTACTCTAACTAATTATTCCCGTTGACGATGCATTTGTATTAGGATCGCATGAACACAAAGACAGGGACAGGGATTTTGACAGGACATAAGCACGGTGTAGTGCATGTTTATCCGTTCTTGTGAGTGCCGGCTGGATCGTGAAGGAAGATGCAGCAGCAATTGGAGAAGTTCCGGCTCCGGTCTGAAGATTAGACAAGAGGAGAAAACATGAAAAGAGTAGCAATCATTCTTCTGCTGTCCTTTGCGGCATGCATGCTGTTGGCACAGGAGGCGGATTTTACAACCAGCCGCCCCAGTAACTTGGCAAACGACAGAATAAGAAACGTTATGGCTGTGGATAAGGAAGGAGCCATATATGCCGCAACCTTTGGACTGGAAGCGTATAGTGATGCCAATCCCGGTCACATACCGCAAGGGATCAAAGCCAGCTTGGTCAGGTTCAATGTGAGTGGGGGAAGCGTTCAAAACAAAGTGACTGTGCATTTGGAGGAAACAGAACTGCAGTGGAAAGAATCTTTAAATGCCTATACGGAAGATGATTACAAGTTGCTAAAGAAGTATTTCAAGGAAGCTGAAGCTGATCAGCGCTACCTTGGGGGAACAGGATGCTGGGCTTCACCCGTGATTTATCAAGATGGAAACAGTTGTTCAGACGTGATATACATCCTCAATAAGAGCGGTATGCTCTTCTGCATGGATATGGATTTTGAAGAAGGTCTCGGAAAGTGCAGATGGGCAACCAACCTGAGGGACTACGAACGCAGTGATGATGACAATATCAGGTTTGAATACATGGCAACTCCCACTATGATAGGGAGCTATCTCTATGTTGCAGGGATAAAAAAAGTCTTTATGATTGATCGGCAGTATGGCAATGTTCTTTGCCCTCCATACACTCCCGGAATCCAGGCTGATGATCATCTAATCTCTCCTATAGTGTATGATACTAACGATTTCCACAGAGAGTACTACGTTCTCAGCAAGCAGGGGAGATTGTTCTGTATGAGCGGCACCATCGCCGGCTATGAGATCTATCTCAATGGTGGCTATTCAACCTGTTATGCTCCTCCGTTGATCGATAATTCAGGGCATGTCTTTGCCACCGGGAGAAATACTCCCGGGACAGGGGGGCATCCACATTTCATCTATAGAAAACAGGGGATAGCTCCGAACCTGAACGGAAGACTTAACAGAGAAGATAATTATCAGATAGTTGATGATGGATACAGTGGCACAATTCTCTCGGATGCATCCAACGGTTTGTATTTCCTGGATGATAATCGTTTGGATTACTATTTCAAGACTTATGACACTGTTGGCTTTACTGGTAGCCTACACTATGACACTTTGGATTTTAACGATCCCATCAGCATTGAGTTCTCCCCGGGTAACAGATTCAGATATGTAAACAATCATCCTGCCTTGATAGTTAGCGGCAATCCGACAACCTGTGCTTCCATGATTGTATCGATCAACAATCAGAATGTGGAACCTGCTTACTACCCCAGCAGTTCCACACAAGCAAACATCTCAAATCAGCAATTGCGGATCTCTTTCGCTGTGAATAACTATAATGCGCAAGGTGGCAATCTGATTGCTTCACAATCGGCTTGTGATAGCCACGTTTCCTGGGGCGGAATCGCTACTTTTGCTGATCGGGACATGATGAATGTCATCTACGGAGATGAAGAAGGCAATGCCCTCATGGTTTCCGGGGGATTACCGCAAATGGGGAATTTCTATCCTACTGCTGCAGTGAATCTGCATCAGTGTCTCAACTCCGGTTTAGGCTTCGGTAAACACCAGCAAGGCAGACATAATGTTGTCACCAGAACTGAAGTCTGGAGACGGCATGTCTATGTGGAACGCTCCAACGAAGATCAGATGTGGTTCTATCTCAATGACTATGGCAAGAATCCCATAGAGTGGCCTCTGGAGATAAATGGGACGACTTATCAGACATACGGAGCAACCTTCTTCGATCTGTATGCCCACCCGATCTATACTCTCCAGGTCATCAAGCTCGTGGGCGGGCAATTTGTAACGCTGCCACCGTTCACTGTTGATAACCGGATGGGAGATATATTTATAGATGCAAATGGTAATTTCAGTTACATAGCATACAGAGGCGAAGATGTTCCTGAACAGCAGCCCTTATCCCCAGAGCCGGAGATTGCTCTTAGCCAAGAACTCCGCCTGGACCCCAACTATCCCAATCCCTTCAATCCCAGCACCACGATAAGTTACTACTTACCCGAGCCCGGGACTGTCAGACTCACTATCTGCAACCTCCGTGGCCAGGTAGTGAAAGAAGTCGTGAATGCAAACCAGGTTGCGGGACAGCATAGTGTGGTTTGGAACGGCACGGATAACAACAATTCCCCGGTCAGTTCGGGTATCTATTTTACCCGGATTGAACATGGAAACACGGTAAGACAACGCAGAATAATGCTGTTGAAATAAGCAAACCTTAAGCCAGTAGGACTCCGGAATCCCTGGAGTCCTTTTTTTTATTCCGGGGCTCCCACGATTCTGGCTGGAGTCACTCTGTGCATCACCGACTACGCCGACGAGCTGCTGGCCGACCTGGACAAGCTGGAG
>JAZHDE010000228.1:0-2513 GCA_036584515.1 Candidatus Cloacimonadota bacterium
CCATTGAAAGTGATCTGGTCTGAATTGACAGTGTATGAATTCCCTGCCCGTAGTGTGATAGACTTTAGATCTCGCATTCCACTGAGTAATTTATGGAAGTCGGCTTTGAGGCTGTAAAGCTCCATTGCGATGCGTTCATCTGTATTTCTGGCCAGATGACTGTAAGTCGACTGGCGCTCGGTCCAGCTTTGCGAGAGGATAGAGCTTCTACCCTGCACCAGCAAGTATTCCCTTTCTTTCATTATGGGACGGTAACTCATGGAGAAGGCTGGGGCGATCCCTCTGAAATCAGTTAGGAGTCCCAGACCAAGGTCTTCCAAAGGCAATCTGAGCTGGGGAAGCCTGTAGAGAAGTTCCAAGGCTGCTTCTCCTTCCTGCACCAAGATGTCAAAATCCAGTTGTTGATCCCGGTAGGCCAGGAGGCTGGAATGCCCGAAGAAGGGATAGCTGGCTTTTTTATTACTCAGAGCAAGCTTTTGGGAGAAAGAATCGAAACCCAGGCTGGTGTGGGAATTGGTGAGGCTGAGATTTCCAAGCGCAAAAAATGCCGTTCTGTGATGAATCTGAGCAGCCAGGTTGGATTGTTTGAACCCTGGTGCGGAGGCGTATTGGTGAAAAAGCTCCGGCAGCAGATAGTGATCCCTAATCGTTAGATTCACACCCAGATCCAATTGGTGTGATTTATAGTGCTCATTTGTAATGGCGGGATTGTAATTTACGCTAATCAGCTTGATGTATGGATCCTGGGAGTAGTAAGAAAGATGGCTGTGAATCAAGCCTTCAGTGCTGAGGCCGGATACCGTGTAAAACTCCAAAGGAGCTTTGCGTCGGAGTATCGGTGCTTGACGCGGAACTTGCCGCAGGATGGGTAAGAATGCAGGGATGGAATCGTAGGCTGGTACTTCTGCTCCAAAACGCATGGCCTTTTTGTAAAGATAGGCCTGAATAGCGGATTCGGCTGTGACTTCCACCTCGGGAAGCTCCACCACTTGAGCTTGAAGAATCCCAATCAGCAAGAGGCAGAGTGAAAGGATGGCTTTTCTCATCTCATCCCCTCAAACACGCTGTTCAACTCTGCAATCTCTTCATCCGTAAAATACTGCCGATCTTCCCAGAAGCTCATCTGAGCCTCGGTAACTGCTCCACTCTTTAAAAGGGAATAGACATTCAAGTATGCCACTCGAGCTCTAACATCCACAAAGTCCGGATATAGGAACTTGATCCTGTTCTGAGTACGGATGGAATTTTGGTAGTCCATCAGAGCATAATCTGCTTCAGCTATGGTCAAGTAGGCTTTGGCATGGGTGTAGTTGCTGTATTCACCGTCCAAAACCAGATCAGCAAAGCTTTTGGCTTCTTCATAGTTTGAACTGGCAATGAGGTAGCGCAAGTGGATTTGAACAGCCTGAGACTGGCTCATGAGATACTCTCTACCCAGTTCCAGGTAATCCTGATATGAATCGAAGTCCAGCAGCTCTGAGCACTCCAGAACCTTCACCCATACTTCTGCGTTGCGAGTGCTCTGGAATGAATTCAGATAGAGGTTCAGAGCCTCTCTGGTCTTGCCTTCCAGGAGGTTGAGCTCTGCCCGTTTGACAAGAGCAGCGTTTGAACCTGAGGAGGAGAAGACTTCTCCCAGTAGGCTGTCTGCAGCAGAGTATTGATTTAGGTTAATGAGAGATTCCGCCATCAGCAGCTCGATTTGACTCTTTTGGGAGCTGTCTGCTGCCTGGCGAATGCTTTCTGCTTCGCGGAGCAGTTCTTGCCATAGGGAACGTGAAGCGTAGTTCTTCACGAGTATATATTGCAGCTCAAACTTGATATAGTCAGAGTTGTAGCGGTCTATCTCTTCGATCAGTGATTCAGCCATGTCATTTGATCCGGAACGGTTCATGCAGAGCTCTATTCCGGTGAAAGTGGTTCTGAGTATCTGTCGTTCTGAGATTGTGAAGCCCGAGCTTGTATTGTATCTTCTGAGCAGGTTGAGCCAGCCGGCAAAGGATTCATCAAATCTGCCCGCATTATAATCCATTGTAGCAAGATCTGCCATGGCTCCCTGTATATGGGGGGAATTGGGATAGAGGCTTAGGAATCTTTCGTAGAGTTCTTTGGCTTGACGCTCTGAACCGGACTGCATGGCAGATTTGGCAGCTAGGAAAAGGTAAGTGTCGGGATTCGCTTCCTCTCCAGAGAGCTGGATGTAGAGGGCTGAAGCCTCTGTGAATCTGCCCAATTGATAGAGGGTAAGTGCCACATAGCTTTGAGCTTCTTTCTTCTTTAGAGCTTCATCCGTTAAGTGATAGGCAGCTTGGAAACTCTCCAAAGCTTCGGCATAACTGCGGAGAGCAAAAAAGCTGTTGGCTTTCAGCAGATGAAGGTCATAGCTTGGAGTGGAGATACTGTCTGCAATGGCAAGGGCTTCAGCGTGGTTTTGGTTGTAGAAATGACCCTGGGCTATTCTTAGCTTCAGTCCATCATCAGCAGGATGCTGTGCCAGCAGAGATCTATAGGCT
>JAZHDE010000229.1:0-14096 GCA_036584515.1 Candidatus Cloacimonadota bacterium
ACCAGCGCTGCTCCAATGGAATATACCTCCTGAATCTGGTGGTGGATGGCAGGAGTATCAGTAGCAAGAAGGTGACGCTGATCAGATAGCTAAGTAGATTGACTCCCTTCCCAGAAGAGGTCCGGAGCTATCATCGATCACTATTCAGTACTGATATCCTCCAGCTCTGATAACTCACTCTTGAGCGATTTCCAGCTAACATTCCGGTAGATCTGATCTGTCCAGCTCTGCTCACCAGAATAGACCAGGTAGGACTTGCCTGAGCTTGAACTGAGGGTAGCGAACTTATCCAGGTTGCTGTAGGCTGATCTGTTGATTATCGCTGCTGACTTGATCTCAATAGGATACTGCATTCCAGCCTTTTCGATAATGAGATCAACTTCCGTGCCTTTGGGTTCGCGGTAGTATGTGAGAGGTGGCATCTGACCACGATTGTGATAGAACTTCACTGCCTCAGATACAATCATAGTCTCAAAGAGGTTCCCCCTGAGTGGATGAGTAACCAGATCGCTGGCACTCCTAATCTGCAAGAGTCTGCAAGCCAGGCCGGTATCGAAGAAATAGAGCTTGGGACTCTTGATTAGGCGTTTGGATACATTTCCGTGCCAGGGCTTAAGCAGATAGATGATATAGCTGGCCTGCAGGACACTCAGCCAATTTGAAACAGTCTTTGCATCAACCCCGGTATCATTGGCAAGTGAGACTTTGTTAAGAATGCTCCCGGTTCTTCCAGCGCATAGAGAGAGAAACTTGGTGAAGAGATCAATATTCTGGATATTGACCAGGAGGCTTACGTCCCTCTGTAAATATGTCCTCAAGTATGAGTCGTAGTAAATCCCGGGATTAATGTCCTTGGTAACTAATCTGGGATAAAAGCCCTTGTAGATCACTTCGTTAACGTTTTCAGTCTGTGGATAAGCCTCATCCATATCAAAGGGAAGCAGCTCAAAGATCGCTGCTCTTCCAGCCAGGGATTGGGAGACGCCTTTCATCATGGAAAACTGATTTGATCCCGTCAGGATAAATTGCGCATCTATCTGCTGTTCATCCGAAATCTGTTTGATGTAAGAGAGAATCTGCGGGGCATACTGAAACTCATCCAGGATGTATTTGCCAGCTTGATCGGGCAGCAGTGAAGCAGGATCTTCCTGGGCAATTCTGCGGGTAATCAGGTTTTCCAAATCTATATACTTGTGATTAGGGTAGGTCATCTTGGCCAGAGTTGTCTTACCAGACTGCCTTGGCCCGGTGATTACAATCACCGGAAACCCTTTTCCCATAATGCTCAAGCTGTCTTGCATCTCTCTTCTGATCATAGTAATCTCCTGCGTATATCCGGAATCTGATTCCTGATTTGCACGATAATCAGAGAACTATCTGTGTCAAGATCTTTGTTCTGCCAATCGAGACATCTTATCTAGCACCTTGCCCCTCCCCCACACTAAGCTTGACAGATTTTGCCACTCTCAATAGCTGTGGAAATATGGAATCTAAACATATCTATTACAGCATAATAACTGCTTTGATCATTGTGGTGCTCTATCACCTCTTTGCTGTGGGCAGGTTCAGTTATCCTGAATTCCGGCTCAAAGCCGGGCAGGTCTCGGATGCGGAACTGATTGCACCTTTTGACTTTCCGCTTCTCAAATCCGAGGAGAAGCTGCTGCAGGAAAAGCAGGAGACCATCGCGCGCCTGAAGAAGCCTTATCGCATTTCGGACGATCAGCTCTTTGAGGCCAATAGTAAGATCGATGCGATCTTTATGACTGCCTACGATGACGATTTATCTGATCCCGGCGCATTGGAAGCAAGTTTGAGCGGAGCTGGCTTTATCTTTTCTGCCCCAGCCTTGGCTATTCTTCAAAACAAAAGCCGTGCCGAAACCCTGTACCAAAGAATCAATACAGAATTGGAGCGAATCTATCGCCGTGGAGTATACGAGGGCATCCGGGGTGACAGTCTGCTCTTTATCACCGGAGAGGAGCTCAAGGAAGTGTCTCTGGGCTTGTTCCAATCTGTGGAAGGGGCAAGAGAAACCTTTATTGGTAAGTTCCAGGGTTCCGATGCGCAGATTCTGATCCAGGAACTGGCTCCCCAGGTGATCAAAGCCAATCTGGTGCTGGACGATAACCGCCTCAGTCAGCTCACCGAAGATGCCACCCGCCAGATATCTCAGACAGAAGGCATGATCCTGAAGAATGAGGTGATAATCCGTAAAAACGCCCGGGTAACTGAAGCAGACATCATGAAACTGAATTCCCTGCAGGTAGAGTACCGCAATCGGGAAATCAGCCGCTCTCCGGTGCAGCAATTGATGATCTCCCTGGGGCTTCTGCTCTTCGTATTCCTGATTATCTTCCTGAGCAACAAATACTTTATCCACGTCTCAAACAATCAGCACAACAAGATGATGGAGAGCCTGCCTTTGAACGCAGGATTCATCCTAACGGTGCTCTTTTGCCTGATCAGCAACAAGATTTTGGGCTACAGCAATCTACTGATCCCCTTTGGAATGATTTCGCTGGCCTCGGCCATTTTGATCGGGGTGGATTTCGGGGTTTTCTACAGCCTCAGCAATCTCTTTGTGATGAGCCCCTTCATCAATTGGGAGACCTATACCCCCGTGGTCTTGGTGATGACCTCGATGATCACACTGATCCTGATGTTGCGCTATCACTCTTTTCATAATTACCTCAATATCTGGTTCTACATGATCCTCTCCGGAGTTGCGGTCAATCTCTCCCTGGGCATCTACAAAAATGATCCTTTCCTAACGATCATGACCACCACCGGTTATAGCCTGATCTCTTCCAGCATCTCGGTGATCGGACTGGTGATTATCGTGCCTTATTACGAGAAGAGATGGCATCGTGCCACACGGCAGACTCTGCTGGAACTGCTGGATTTTGAGCATCCGCTGCTAAAAAAACTGGCTACCAATGCCATTGGCACCTATCATCACAGCCTCATTATCGGTAATCTTACCGAGAGAGCAGCAGAGGCGATCGGAGCAAATCCGCTTTTAGCCAGAGTGGGAAGCTACTATCATGACATCGGTAAGGTGATCAATACAGATATTTTCACGGAGAACAATGAAGATTCCAGTGATATCCATAATGAGTTTGAACCGGAGGAAAGTGCCCGGCTCATCAAGGGACACGTTCTGGAAGGAATTGAGCTGGCAAAGCGTTACAAGATCCCTCAGCCAGTGATAGATATCATCATGCAGCATCATGGCACGGGTAGCATCCGCTACTTCCTGGAACAAGCCAAACGGGAAAACAAACTCAACAATCTGGAACCCTTTACCTATCCGGGACCAAAACCCCAAAGTAAGGAAGCAGCTCTGGTGATGATGGCCGATATCATCGAATCCACCACCAAAGCCAAAAATATCACCAAAGAAGAAGAAATCCATGTGATTGTGGAACAAACGATCCAACGACTGATCAAGGAAAACCAGTTCGATGAAGCTCCGATCACTCTCAAGGAAATCTTCCTGGCCAAGCAGGCCATGATCCCCGTGCTGGTGAGCATCTACCGCAAAAGATTGGACTATCCGGATATCAAGCCCGATGAAAGCACAAATTGACGTGGAGGTAGCTCCATATTCAATGTCTGCTCCGCGTCTGCCGGAGGAAATCCAATCCATCTGCGAGCTTATCTGGGAGGGCGAGAGGGTAAAAGAGCAATATCAGATCTCGCTGCTCTTGTGTGGAGACGAGGAAATCAGAGAGTTAAATCATCAATATCGGGGTTGTGACGCCGTCACAGACGTTCTGAGCTTTGAGACAGAAGCGCTTCCAAAGAGTGGTGCCAGACTTGCCGCAATCCATCTCTGTGATATTGTGATTGACACAAACAGGGTATACAGCCAAAAGGGGACAAGAAGTTTTAAGGACGAGTTTGATGCGGTTTTGGTGCATTCTTTCCTGCATCTGCTCGGTTATGATCATATCAAAAGCAAAGACAAAGAACAAATGGAAGAAAAAGAAGAATTCTATAAACACAAGATTCAAGGTGTGAACTAAAGTGGAAGACGGTAAACCGTTGTTACTTATCGTGCTGCTCCTGCTCTCGGCATTCTTTTCGGGATCGGAGACAGCACTCTTTTCCCTCTCGAGGGTCTATCTCAAGAAATTGGAAAAAGACGGATCAAGCGGTGCAAAACGCGTGCTGGATCTGCTCAAGCGTCCCAAGCATCTGCTGATAAGCTTGCTCTTGGGCAATACTTTCGTAAATATCGGCTTTTCCTCGCTTTGCACGTTGCTAGCCTTGGAATGGGCCACAAATCATCCTCAATACCCGGTCTCCTGGGTGATAACTTTGCAGATCGTTGTATCCACGCTGCTTTTAGTCTTCTTTGGGGAGATCATACCCAAGCTGGTTGCCTTGGCCACAGCAGATAAGACGTCCTTACTGGTAAGTTTGCCCATGCGGATATTCCAGATTTTGGTCTACCCCTTGGTGCTGGTCTTCGTGGGTCTTAGCCGCCTGTTTTCCCGAAAACAAAGCATGGATAAGCATCTGGGACAGAAATTTACTACTGAGGAATTTCACCGTTTGATTCAATCCGAGACCTCCAAGCATAGCCTGGAAGAACACGAGAAGAAGATGCTGGTGGGCTTGTTCCGATTCAGAGATACTGAGATCAGCGAAATCTACGTCCCCAGGGTGAAAATCACTGCCATCGAAGTGAATCAAAGCCTTGAGGAACTGAGAGAATTGATCGTCCAATCCGGCTATTCCCGCATACCTGTTTACAAAGAGACCATAGACGACATCATTGGTATAATCTATGTCAAAGACCTACTGCTTTATCCGGATAGAGGCGATATCAAGGACTTTATGCGGCCGGTGTGGTTTGTAACAGAGAATATGAAGATACAGGCCTTGTTGAACCAATTTAAGAGCAAGAAACTACAGGTAGCTGTGGTGGTGGATGAGTATGGCGGAACTTCCGGCATAATCTCGCTGGAAGATATTCTGGAAGAGATTGTGGGCGAGATTCACGATGAATATGACCTGGAAGAAAGCCCAGAGATAGTCAAGCTGGACGACTATAACTATATCCTCTCCGGAACCTATAATGTACGGCAGTTCAATCATGAATTCGCCACAGAACTGGATACGGACGAGTATGACAATATTGCTCAGTTTTTGCTGGAAGTCTTTAACCACGTACCCGCAGTGAATGAGACCTATGATCTTGGCGAGAACATGCTCCTGAAAGTATTGGATAGCGATGAAAAGAGTATCAAGAAGGTGCAATTGACGATTATTCCGGAGGCGGAGTGAAGTCAGCCAGCGCTATCATAATAGCACTGGTTTGGTGTTTTTCGGCCCTCAGCGCCTGGACAGCCACTTACTCGGTTAAAACCATGGGAATCGAAGTGGCAAACCTGGAAATGACTATGGGCGACAGATCCCTGGAGGTCTGGTCCAGAACAGAAGGTAGCTCCAGTCTGGCTCCTGCTATGGATAACTATTACAGAGCAGATTTTGATGCCGGGCAGCTTCCTGTCTCCTTTCTGAGGATCGTGCGCCAAGAGACCGATTCTGATACAGTGCGTACGGTTTATGACCAGAACCTTGGAACCGGGAGTCAAAAAAGGCATCTGAGCGGAGAGCAGGTAAGTTTTGAGCTTGAACCTCAGACCAGAGATCTCTTTAGCATGCTAGCCCACATTGCAAGCAATCCACCACAAACCGATACAAGCTTCGTGATCGACGCCAATGGCGTGCTCTGGGATGCCCAGCTCATCCGGGAAGAAGAAGAGAACGTTCGCACCCGGCTGGGACGGCTGAGATCCAGGGCTTATGATATGCAGTTGGTACCACGGGCACCGGGCAAGGCTCCCTATGTGGATATGGTTACCAACAACATCCTCAATCCCGATACCAGATTGAAGCTCTGGATAGCCGAGAATGGCTTGATCTCCAAAGCGCAAGTTCGCCGGGGATTATCGGTTCTAAATTGGGAATTGGTTTCCTATAACCAGTGAGCTTAATCAAGATCATTCCATGAAAAGAAATCCGCACTTGGGCAAGATTAGCCTCAGCCTCCTCTGGCTGGTGATTATTTGGACGGTATCTTCCATTCCCAGTAGCGAACTTCCCGGAATCAAGATTCTATCGGTGGACAAAGTGGCACATTTGGGCATTTATCTGATCCTGGGGATACTGGTGAATAATGTGCTCAAAAGCATCAAAGCCGGAAGAGTAACTATCCAGCTGGTCTATGCCATCCTGCTGCTTAACGCTGCTTTGGACGAAGCGCATCAGCAATTCATCCCGGGACGTTCAGTATCCGGCTACGATCTATTGGCAAACAGCTTGGGTTTACTTGTGGCGTATTTGTGGATGCTGAGACTATCCCGAAGATATCTTCCGGTAAAAGAGACAGGACGATGATCAGGGCAGATAAACTCACAGTGGGCTTCTTTGGTAAGATCGTGCTGAAGGATATCAGTTTTGAACTGCCGGATAAACAGAATCTGGTGATCTTGGGTAAGAGTGGTTCCGGGAAGACGGTGCTGATCAAGAGTCTGCTGGGGATAAACCAGCCCGAATCAGGAACAATTCTACTGGATGGAGTTGATATCCACAAGGCGGAAGATGAACTGGTGCATTCCGCCAAAGCCCGCTTTGCCATGGTGTTTCAAAATGCTGCACTACTGGATTCTTTTACCATCTATCAGAATGTGGCTCTCCCCCTTTATGAACGGGGCGAGCTGAGCGAGCTGCAGATCGAGGAGCGGGTGGATTTCTGTTTGGAAAAGGTGGGGCTTTTACATACCAAGGATATGGTGCCTTCAGAGCTTAGCGGTGGCATGAGAAAGAGAATCGGCATAGCCCGGGCTCTGGTCTATGACCCTCAGTACATTATTTTTGATGAACCCATTAGTGGGCTTGATCCCATTACCGCCAAAGAGATAGTTTACTATATCGCCCAGATCGCTTCCGAACGCAAAGTCTCTGTGATCACCATCACTCACGATATCCGGGATTTGGATCAGATAGCCGATCTGGTGCTGTTTATCCATGAAGGAGAGGCCAAGTATTTTGGCAAGACTCAAGAGCTTTGGCACAGCTCCGATCCTTTGATCCGGAGCTTTCTGTCTTAGATGAGTCTGCCGATGGTGAATAAAAGGCTCTGGCTGGGCTTCCTGATTGCCACTGCTTGCGTGATATATGTCTTGGAAAGCCTGATAATGCGAATGATACCTATACCCTTTATCCGGTTGGGGCTATCCAACATCATAGTCCTCTACCTCCTCTTTCAGGGTAAGTTTTGGACAGCCATGCTGGTGAACTTGGCAAAAACCGTGATCGGAGGAGTCTTCACTTTTACTTTGATCAATCCGGGCACAGTTCTATCGCTCCTGGGCGGGATAGTGGCGATTCTGCTGATGTATCTTGCTAAAAGCGCTAGGATTGGCTTTTCCATTTATGGGATCAGCATATTGGGGGCGGTGGGGCACAATCTGATGCAATTAGTTGTGGTTAAGTATTGGATTATTCCGTCAGTTAACGTTTTTGTATTGACACCAATACTGGTTTTGCTTGGAATGGTCAGCGGGATGATCATCGCTTACCTAACGATCATCTTTGCAGATAAAATCAAGGAATTAAGGCTTGATGAGCATGAATAGAAGAAAAAAAGAGAAATGGATGGCCTTCCTCAAGTGGGGAGGCATAGCTGCCTGTATCCTGACCGGATTGGTACTGGGTCTGTTTTGGTTTTACCAAGACGATTTGCCCCCCACCAGCGAGCTCAGAAATTTTACTCTCCGCACCGGGAGTGAGGTTTATGATGCCAATGGCAAGATGATCTATCTTTATGCATTTGAGAAAAGGAAACTGGTATCTTTGAAGGAGCTTCCACCCCATCTGGTCGATGCACTTTTGGTGACTGAAGATAAGTACTTTTACAGCCATTTTGGGATAGATATCATAGGCAATATTCGAGCCCTGGTGATAGACTTGGTGAGAATGGATTTTTCACAAGGTGCCAGCACCATAACTCAACAAATGGCTCGTAATATGTTTCTGACCTTGGATAAGAAGATATCCCGCAAGATCAAGGAGATTATCCTCGCCATCAGAATAGAGCAGAACTTCACCAAAGACGAGATTCTGGAAATCTATTTTAACAAGATCTTCTGGGGAGGCCAGATCCATGGCTTGGAAACTGCATCTCTATACTACTTTGGAAAACATGCCAGGGAATTGAACATCCCGGAATCTGCCCTTCTGGTGGGCATGATTCAAAGGCCAAACTACTTTAGCCCCACCAAGAATCCAGAAGCTGCTTTGGAGCGCAGAAACAGCGTTCTGAAACGGATGCATAAGAGCAAGAAAATCACTCAGGAAGAGTATGAGGCTGCCATCGCAACTCCTCTGATCACAGATCCATCCGGGATGCAACGCTTTGCCAATGACTACTTTATTGAGCACATCAGGCTGCAGCTCGAACGGAAGTATGGCACAGACAAGCTCTTTGAGGGCGGTCTTAAGATCTACACAACCCTGGATCCCGATCTTTCTGCCTATGCTGATTCAACCCTTAATTCCTACTTGAGAAGAATCGAAAACTCCCGTGGCTTCCGCAACCGATACGATCAAGTCCCCAGAAGCGCTGTGGATATAGATACCAGATATCTGCAGGGAGGTTTGGTGCTGATCGAGAATGCCACCGGTGAGGTTCGCGCCATGATCGGAGGCAGAAACTTTGTGCACAGCAAGTTCAACCGCATGACCCAAGCCCGCCGTCAACCCGGCTCTTCCATCAAGCCTATCTATTACACACTCGCGGTCGAGAAAGGCTATACACCTGCAACAATCATCAATGACTCTCCGATCACAGTTGGAACGGGCGAGGAGACCTGGACCCCCAAGAACTTCTCTCGCAGTTACTACGGTTTTTCCAGGATGAGAGTGGCATTGCAAAATTCCTATAACGTGTGGGCAGTCAAATGTGCCATGGATATCGGTTTGGACACCATGAGCGAAGCCTTCACCCGCTTTGGAGTAGGCTCTACAGTATCAGATTTTTCTGCCGCTTTAGGTTCCTATGAAGTGGTGCCTATCCGCCATATCGCAGCTTATACAGCTTTTGCCAATGGTGGGCAGCGAACTGTACCCATGTTCATTACCAAGGTGGAGGACGAAAAAGGCAGAGTGCTGGAACGCTATTCCCCACAAAGAGTGAGAGTCTGCAGCGCAGAAGTGGCCTATATCATGACCAGTATGCTTCAAAGTGTGGTTAATGCCGGAACCGGTGGACCTGCCAGGCAGAATTATTACTGGGAGGCTGGTGGTAAGACGGGTACATCTGAAGACCACAGAGACGCATGGTTCATTGGCTTCAATCGCAAGTATACTCTGGGAATCTGGATTGGCTTTGATAGCAACGTAGCCATGCAGGCCAGCGGAGGCAGCTCTCCTGTGGCAACTCCTGTCTGGGGCGCCATCATGACTCGCGCCATACGAAACGATAATAACAACAGAATCCCCAGTGCCAACGATTCTCGCTATAACTTTGTGCGTCCCGAGACCATCGTAACCAGGCAGATCAATCCCCGCACGGGATTCACAGTTGAATCCGGAGGAATCACGGAAGTCTTTATAGAAGAGAATGTTCCCCCCGCTTTATCTGACACGCTCAGCATGAATTTCTACCCCACAAGCTACGGATTCCAGGATCAGTTGGAGCCCGGTCGTCGAGACAGGGGAGATAGAGAATGAATCTGAAGACCAGTCTTTACTACCTGCTCCTGGCTCTCACTTCCGGCGGATTCTTTACCTATATCTATTTCTGTATTCGGTTCTACTTCGGTTACAAGAATTACAAGGCAGAGCTGTCCTACACCAAGCCCACGATCTCTGTGATCATAGTTGCCAGAAATGAAGCTCATAACCTCAGGAAGCTACTTTTAGCCCTGGTCAACCAGACCTATCCCAAAGCTCTTTATGAGATAATCGTCTCCGACGATGGTTCTGAAGATGATACCGAAGAACTTCTGGCTCTTTATGCCGAGAATGAAGTGAAGGTGCGCTACATGAAGGTTCTGGGCAGAGAAAAAGCTCACTCACCCAAGAAACAAGCTCTGGAAAAGGCCGTTCTGGCCAGCCAAGGCGAGATAATCCTCACCACCGATGCCGATTGCTTGGTACCTCCCACCTGGATAGAACGGATGGTTGCTGCCTTTAGTCCCGGCGTATCAATGGTGGCGGGTTACTCCCGCACTCTGCTCAAGGATTGGAACCAAGAATCCATCCTGCATAAATATGAACACTTTGATTTTGCCGCCACCTATATGGTCTTGGGCGGAGGATACACCATCGGCAGAAGCTGGGCCTGCATCGGACAGAATCTTGCCTACACCCGCGAAGCCTTCAACGATGTCGGAGGCTTCGACCAGATCCGGCATCTGCTCTCCGGGGACGACGTAAACCTGATGCAGGTGATGCGCCGCAAGGGACATAAAATCATCTTCAACTTTGATCCCAAAAGCTTTGTCCACACCTACCCGGTGAATAGCTGGAGACAGCTGCTTAATCAACGCAGCCGTTGGGCTTCAAACATGAAGTACCAATTGCACTTTGATCCAGAATTCTTCTTCATCCTGCTCTCCATGGGCTTGATGTATTGGGGAGGAGTATTAGTCTTCTTCATAAATTGGAAACTGGCGCTTGGCATTCTGGCCTTTAGATGGTTGATAGAAAACGTCTTCTTTGGCTATACTCGCAGCCGTTTTGGTGTTACCCGGGAAATGACTTGGTTCTACCCCATCTGGTTCACCATCCAAACCTTTTTCCTTAGTTTCACCATGCTGATGGGACAGTTTAATCTCTTCAGTTGGCATGGCAAGAAACCTTATCGCAGGAGTACCAGCAATGAAGCTGCTGCTGTTTGAAGACCGACGAAACGCCTTCTTCCCCATCTGCCACACCCGTATCGTGGGAGACCTACGCTGCGGAATCCTGAAACTCCGACAAAGGCTGGAAGCTTCTTTCCCTGCGGATGATCTGGCATATTTGATAGATGAGGACCTGACTGATCTATACCGGGAAAGACACCCCGATTGGGAGATCAATCCCGAGAACTCTTTAGACTGTCTATACATCAATAGCCGGCTGCGTTTCAACGAAGCAACACAAACAGAAATTCAAAGCTTGTTGCCCGGACAAGCACTGCTGGACGGCAGCAGCCTTATCGCTTTGCGCACTTCAGAAGGGCAAAGCTTTAGCATTGACCCGGAGAAGCTGGAAAAAGCCGGCATCAAGTGCATCCAAAGCAAGCATGCCAACGCCCTTTATGGACAACTGGCAGATCTGATTCATGATAACGATAGACTTCTGCGCTATGATTTCGATCATTTCTTCCATGACAAAGATAACTTCTTCGAGACCGAGCCCGGAGTCACCATCCTGAACCCCTATAATGTCTGGCTGGGAGAGGATGTGGACCTGAAGCCCGGCGTGATTATCGACGCCTCAGACGGACCGGTTGTTATCGATGAAGAAGCTGTTGTCATGCACAACAGCGTCATCATTGGTCCCTGCTACATCGGCAAACGCAGCGTGATCAAGATAAATGCCAAGATCTACCAGTCTTGCAGCATCGGCCCGGTCTGCAAGATCGGTGGAGAAGTGGAAGGAAGCATCATCCAAGCTTACACAAACAAACAGCATGATGGGTTCCTTGGTCATGCCTACCTGGGTGAATGGGTCAACATTGGCGCAGATACAAACAACAGCGACCTGAAGAACACATATAAGAACGTGGCAGTTTACAACTATGCCACTAAAAGCAAGATAGACAGCGGAACCCAGTTTATGGGTTGCCTGATTGGGGATCACGTTAAGCTGGGAATCAATTCCACCATCAATACCGGAGCCGTGATCGGCACAGCCTCAAATCTTTGGGGCAGAAACCTCATCACAGACTTTAGCCCAGAGTTTTCCTGGGGTGAAGCAGGCGCCCTCAGCCGCTATAGATACGATGATTTTATCCAAACTGCTGCAACCGTCAAGGCGCGGCGCAAGCTGAAGCTGGGACCTGCAGAAACAGCTCTCTACAAGCAAATCTTTGCTTGCTTACAATAGCCTATCTCAAGCCCTGATGCCCGGGTTTGAGCAATATAAGGAGAATAGTGTGAACGAATATATAGAAGTGGAATTCCGTTCCGGAAGGTTGGGATATTTCAAAAACGATGCCGGATTACCGATCGGACCCGAAGAGCTAGTAATCGTGGAAGTGGAAAGAGGTGAGGATATCGCCCAAGTGGCACACATGGCTGTGCCCGCCTCAGAAATCAACGATGTGGTATCAAAAACCAAGCTGCTCAATATCCGGCGTATAGCCACTGAAGAAGATATCAACAAGCTCCAGCATCTGGGCCAGGAAGAAGAAAAGGCCTCCCGTACTTTTTTGGAGACTCTGGAACGTTATTCCTTTGAGATGAAGCTGATCGAGACCGTTTACCAATTTGACGGCAACAAGCTTACCTTCTTCTTCACTGCTGATGGCAGGATAGATTTCAGGCAGTTTGTGAGAGAGCTTGCTCTCATTTTTAAGACCAGAATTGAGTTGCATCAGACCACTGGAAGGGACGAAGCCAAACGCTTGGGCGGCTTTGGTATGTGCGGATTGCACTACTGCTGCGGAAGCTTCTTAAAACGCTTCAACCAAGTAACCATCAAGATGGCAAAAGATCAGAATCTGGCAGGCAACCTCTCCAAGATCTCCGGTCCCTGTGGCCGCCTCCTCTGTTGTCTGAATTTCGAAGAAGATTTCTACATCGAAGAAGCCAAAGGCTATCCACTGGTAGGCACTTGCGTCAAGCTTAAGGGAACCAGGATGATAGTCTTCAAATGCGACGTCATCAACCATAAGATCATTCTGGCAAACGACAATTCTGAGCTCCTTGAGATAGATCCCGAGCAGTTTAGAGAGCTGGAGATCATCAGCGTGCCCCAATTGGAGTCATGTTGAGACAGATCTACGGTCTAAGCCCCCAGGACGTCACTAGCACTCTTCAGGGCAAGTTCCCCGCCTACCGGGCAAAACAAGTTCTGGATTGGCTCTACAAAAAGTGTGTGTATGATCCCGAATTGATGACGAACCTTCCCCCCGATCTCAAAGAATTCCTCAAAACGAGCTTTACATGGGATATGCCTGAACTTGATGTCCGACTTGCTTCTACAGATGGAACCATAAAGTATCGCTTGAAGCTAAGTGACGACGCTTTGATTGAGTGCGTAATGATTCCCGAAGGGAAGAAGCACACCCTCTGCGTCTCGTCTCAAGTAGGCTGCTCCCGGGGTTGCAGTTTCTGTGCTACTGCTAAACTTAAGCTGAAACGCAACCTTGAAACCAGCGAGATCATTTCCCAAGTGATGTTGGTTTCCCGCGAACTCTATCCCGTGCGAATCACCAACCTGGTCTTTATGGGCATGGGTGAGCCAATGGATAATCTGGACAATGTTTTAGATTCACTCCGGATCCTTCAGGATGAGCAGGCACTCAGCTTTTCCCCGCGCCGCACCACGATCTCAACCTGTGGAATAGTGCCAGGCATCAGAAAGCTGGCAGAAAGCGGCATCAAAACCAAGCTGGCCGTCTCTCTGAACTCTGCTATAGATGAGAAGAGAAGCCAGATCATGCCGGTGAACAAGCAATACCCACTCAACGAGCTGAAACAAGCCCTTTTTTACTTCCGTCGTAAGACAAATTTCCGCATCACACTGGAATACATTCTAATCCCGGAATTTAATATGGGGATAGCAGATATCAAGGCACTGGGGCGCTTTGTGGACGACCTCAGCTCCAAGATCAATTTCATTCCTTTTAACCCGGTCTCTGGTGTGGAGTGGCATGCACCCACAGGCTCAGAGATCGATCTCTTCCTACAGAAGGCTCAAGTAATCCGTCAAGCCATCACTCTGCGCAAGAGCCGTGGCAAAGACATTATGGGAGCCTGCGGTCAGTTAGTAGCTCATAAAGGAGAAAACCATGAAAACAGCAGCACAAATCGCCCGTGAACTTTTTGGCGATTCTCATCCCTGTGCCTGTGGCGGAGGCCACG
>JAZHDE010000230.1:0-2452 GCA_036584515.1 Candidatus Cloacimonadota bacterium
TAAGTATAACAGAGGAAAGGAGTGAAAGAGAGTGATACTGAGCTGGGTGATGGTTTTGGCTGGGGTATCATCCCGTGTAGCCGCATGCTCTAACCTGTTATAGAGAGTGGGCTGGATATCTTTTTCATTGTCCTAGGCAAGATTTCTCGCTTCGTGGTGCAACGTCTGAAGCGATGCAGCGCAGCCCTTGTCACTCGTCTCTTGTCACTCATAGGCAAAAAGCAGTTGACAAGAAAGTCTTGCATTTATTTTTGGTCTATAAACTTACTAAGATGAAAAAGAGGATAAGATGCCACATCACAAATCGCCTAAGAAAAGAATGAAGACAGACGCCAAGCGTCAAGCCCGTAACAACTACGTAAAAAAGACCATCAAGACCCTTTCCAAGCAGATCCATGTCGATATGAGCCCCGAAGAACGGGACACAATGCTCAACAAACTCTATTCCCAGCTCGATAAAGCCGCCAAGAAAGGTGTGATCCATTCCAGAACAGCTTCCAGACGCAAATCCCGTCTGGCCGATTTCGTCAACAAGACCCAACCGGAAGCCGCAGCAAAGTAAACGGGCAATAAAGCTTATCCTGTGATAATATCAGGGTGTTTGGAGCTTTGTCTATCCTCTGGCAGGATATAATGATCCAAACGCCCTTGTTTTTTTGCATGGGTAAAAGCAGCCTCAGGACAAGGCTTACACTATGATTCAAAAAGGGAAAGGTCGTGGCTAAGACACCGAAAGTTAAGCAGGCTAAAGGCAAGAGAAAGAGACCGTTTCTGATCCGCCTGCTCAGATTTGTCTTCCAGGCTCATCTCTGGTTTTGGGGCGTGGTAGCAGTACTGTCCTTGCTCTATAACTTCATCAATCCTCCCATCACGCCTCTGATGCTCAGCCGCTGGATTGAAAAGGGCTACCCCATCCGGGAACGCAGCTATATCAATCTGGAAGAAATCCCCAAACGTACTCGGAACATGATCGTGAGCTTGGAAGATGGCAATTTCTACAAGCACTTTGGTTTCGAATGGAATATGGTAAGAGAAGCCTATGAACGCAATCAAAGAGCCGGAGGAATCCGCTTTGGAGCCAGCACGATCAGTAACCAATTGGCACGCACTATGTTCCTCACCACTCACCGCAACTATTTCCGGAAGTATCTGGAGATTCAGGTGACAGTGATTATGGAACTGCTGATGTCCAAAAACCGGATGCTGGAGCTCTATCTGAATTACATCGAGTGGGGCAAGGGAATCTATGGCATCGAAACGGCTTCGCTGCATTATTACGGCAGGTCATGTGCAAATATCAGCCGCTCACAAAGTATGAAACTGCTCGCTGTAATCACCAATCCCATCAAGTACAACCCCCATAACTACAGCCGCTCTGCTTCCGCGCGAGCTCGCTACAGGATGCTGCAAAGATACTACTGATGGATCTGAACGAGAAGTTTCTCTACCATATCTGGGACGCAGGACACTTAAAGAGTGAGCTGAAAACAGTCTCCGGAAAGAGCTTGAGAATCACTTTTCAGGGACAGTTCAATACCGGGCGTGGACCGGATTTCTCCTTTGCCATCATTGATCTGGAGGGTCAGGCTCTGCAGGGCAGCGTTGAGATCCATCTCAAAAGCAGCGACTGGAAAGCTCACTCTCACGATGAAGATCCCTATTACAATGGGGTGATATTGCACGTGGTTCTGAGCCATAATCAGAGCCCAGACTACACGATCAAAGAGAATGGTGAACCGCTTGAGATTCTGGAGCTGAAAGATCAGCTCAGTGCCGATATCCAGAAGCTTCTGGAAGCGCATGATCCAGAGCAGGATGGGGCGCTAAATACTTATTGCGAGCTATTGTCTGCCATAGATAACGACAATCTGATAGCCCGTTTGAGTCTTTTTGGCAAGCTCCGCTTTCGCGCCAAGGTACGGCGTTTCAATGCCATCCTGGGCTTCAGTGACTTTGATCAATTGCTCTATGAAGGCATGATGGAAGCTCTGGGTTATGACAAGAATAAGCTGAATTTCTTTAGTCTGGCCTCTGCCTTGCCCTTGCAGGAAATCAAGCAGTGGAAAGCAGAAGGGCTCACGCTTGAGGAACTGATATCCATATTCGCCTGCTCCAGCGGTCTTCTGCAAAAAAGCCCCAAAGCACTTTCCGAGGAGCAGCGGGCTAAGCTCTTTTCTCTCTATGAAAGCCAGAGCTTTTATGCCAAGCCTGTTCTGATCGATTGGCAGCTCTTCCGGGTGCGTCCCGGTGCTCATCCGCTTTATAGATTGATCAGCTTTCTGTCTGTCCTGTATCCTTTTGTGGACAGGGGTCTGATGCATTGTCTACTGGAAGATTTGGAAGCTTCTGAGGATCGGGGCAGGCTTCCCAAGTTGCAGAAGCTGTTTTGCAACGCTTCTGTCCAAGGTTTCGAGGCGATTCCCAAGCCCGGCAAAGATATCCTGAATGCACT
>JAZHDE010000231.1:0-2546 GCA_036584515.1 Candidatus Cloacimonadota bacterium
TCCTTCGACACCTCCGACATCAAGGCCAAGCTCCAGATCCTGGAATCCGAACTGGCCAGATGAGCTTTAGCAGGACCTCCCACCGAAGGATTGCAGCTCATTCTGCCAATGGACTCCAGCTTAATGACAAAGATGGCAGTTTTTGCCCCCATACGTGCAGAGGCAAAGGCAGCTTCCACTCCCGCGTGACCTGCCCCAATAACTATTACGTCGTAACTATTCTTTACCACTATGGCTCGAGACTCAGCTTATGAATCCAATCCAAAAGGGCATCAAAACCAGTATTGCTCAGTGAGGATACTGGGAAGATTGGCACCGAACCCAGCCCCAGATCCTTGGCCAAAGCAGTGACGGTTCTAAGTATCTTGGTCTTTGGAATCTTATCACTCTTGGTGGCAACGACACAGTGGCGTATCTTGCGCAGACGCAGCATCTCCAGCATCTGAATATCTTTCTTATCCGCAGCATGACGGATATCCACTAAAAGCACCATTGCCCGCAATTGCGGACGTTGCTCCAGATACTTATTGATCATCTTGCGCCACTTTTCCTGCTCACTTTGGCTCACTTCGGCAAAGCCATAACCAGGAAGGTCTGTAAATTGAATAAAACCCTGGTTTTGTTCTTCATCCTTGTAACGAGTCAAAAAGAAGTTTAGAAGCCTTGTTTTACCTGGATGCGAACTGGTCTTGGCCAATTGGTGATGATTAGTAAGCAGATTGATCAAAGTGGACTTGCCCACATTGGACTTCCCGGCAAAAGCAAACTCTGGATAAGCAGAAGCCGGATAATCCGCCGGCTCTACCGCGCTTTTGACAAAGAAGGATTCCACCAGCCTAATCATGGCTAAACACCACCGAGGAACGCTCGGATTCAAAGATTTCCACTTCGCAGACCTGGCAGCCCGGCTTGGTAATTTCTTCAGACAGTTTTCTATAAATCAAGCGCGCCAGGTTCTCCGAGGTAGGATTCTGTCCATCCAGGATAGGCAGATCGTTCAAGTAAGCATGATCAAGCTCATCCAGCACTTTACTGAGAGCTTGTTTGATGATGCCATAGTCCAGAGCCATCCCGATCTCATCCAAGAGTTCGCACTTGATGCCCACCCGGACTTTCCAATTGTGACCGTGAAGATTGCTGCAAGCTCCTTCGTATCCGCAGAGCCGGTGTGCCGCAGAAAAGCTATCTGTAACATTCAATTTATACATTCTGTTTTTCTCCTAAAAGTATCTCCTGCGTATGAATACCATCACCAAAAGCAGAGACATGATCACAGAAAACCCCATAACGATGAAGAAAGCATAAGGATTCTTCTGGAAAGGAAGATTAACGTTCATGCCATAGATGCTGGCTATCAATGTGGGCAGGGAAAGCACAATTGTGATCGAAGTGAGAAACTTCATCACCACGTTCAGGTTGTTTGAGATGATGGAGGCAAAAGCATCCATCATGCCGCTTAAAATGCTGCTGTATATATTTGCCATCTCAATGGCCTGTTTGTTTTCAATGATGACGTCTTCGATCAGATCCTCCGCTTCGGGATCATTTTGCAACCAACGGGAGCGTTGCATCCGTTCCAGGATTATCTCATTGGATTTGAGGGAAGTATTGAAGAAGACCAGTGATTTTTCCAGCCGCAGAAGCCGGATAAGCTCCTTATTCCTCATGGATTGATGCAGCTCGTTTTCGATCTTGGAGGTACGACGGTTTATCTCCTTGAGGAACTTCAGGTAGTAGATTGAGTTGCGCAAGGCCAAATGCAGAATAAAACTCTGCTGGGTGATCTTAAAAGGACGATGCTTGCAATCCAGATACTGAGTAAGAATCTCGCTTTCGTAAAAGGAAACAGTAATCAGTTTGTCCGTGGTGGCGATGATACCCAAAGGTGAGGTTGCAAAAGGAACCTTGGCCGCGACATGCTTATAATAGATCGGCACCCTGATGATAATCAGAAGGGCTCCATCTTCATACTCCATCCGGGCATTTTCGTCCGTATCCTCCAGATCAGTAATAAAATCCGGCTCCAGATCAAAGTGTTTTACTATATCGGAGGTTTCTTCAGCTGAGGGGTTTTGCAAGTGTATCCAGAAGGCATCTCCCCGGCTGACAGCAGGCACAAAGCGCTGCCCTGATACTTTGAAATACTGTATCATACTCTTCTCCTTCAATAGTTTAATTCAGGGTGACCAAATAAACGAGCTCCAGATATTTGGCAATCAAAAAACGTGATGAGAGTCTTCCAGGATTTATAGCAGTGATCTTCCAGTGACATATTATCTTGGTCAGGTATTAGAGACCAGCAGTTGTTTCAGTGCCTCTATCAGCTGCTCCAGGTATAACTTCATGAATAGATGCTCCGGTGCATGATCACCCCAATAAACCTCAGCTACAGCACAGAGGCTTCAAGCGCGATTCTTGTATATGATGTGAGAATCATGTAAGCATCATCCATGAAACACAGGTGGTTTGTTAAGGTGAGCTGGTAAGGGCACAAGACTTATCAGGGCTTTGACTGGAGCTAAATGGCTTTCCTGATGGTTACTTGG
>JAZHDE010000232.1:0-13981 GCA_036584515.1 Candidatus Cloacimonadota bacterium
GAGACTCTGGTGCGGGTGCTGCTCTATCGCAAGGATGTCTTCCGCCGGGCAGGGCTGGATCCGAACCGTCCACCGCGCACCTGGGAGGAATTCCGCCGCTATGCGCGCATGCTCAGCGATCCGGCAAATTCCAATTATGGCACGGTTCTGGCCGGAGGATCTCAGGCAGCTTACGACTGGCTACCTTTCCTCTGGGCGGCCGGCGGTGATGCCGTTACCTTCGATCGGTCCGCGCAACAGTGGCGAGCCAGCTTTGCCTCAGACGCCGGAATAACTGCCGTGGAGTATTATCTCAGCTTACTTACCAGTGAGTGGAAAGATTCTGCCAACCGCAATCAGCGTGGCTTTGCCATCCGAGAAGGGGATTGGGGTTATCTCTGGATGGAAGGCAAGATCGGCATGAAGATGGATTATCTCTCCCAACAAAACATGGGAGGAAAATACGATCCCAATCTCTACGGCTTTGCGCCTTCGCCTGCCGGGCCTTCCGGACGTGGCGGCAGCGAGATCAATTGCCGCATGATGGGCATCTTCAGCGGAGCCGGGATCAGCAATAATGCCGGCTTGGGCAGCCGCGATCCTGCTTTGGTGCGCGAAGCAGCCTGGCAGTATATCAGGTTCTACGATAGCGAAGAAGCTCGGAAGATCCGGCTCAAGGTGATGATCGAAAGCGGTTTTGGCAAGATGCAGAATCCGGTTTTCCTGAAGCGTTACGGCTATGAAGACTATCTCCGCTTTGCTCCTGCGGGCTGGCTGGAGACTTTTGAGACTGCCATGCGGGAAGGCAAGCCGGAGCCTTTTGGAGACAACTGCCAGAAGGTTTATGAATTTATGACCTATCCTCTGGATGAGCTGATCAAGCTGGATCTGGCAGGCAAGCTTGGTAAGAGTCCAGAAGAGCGCCGGGTCAGGATCGGCTCTATCCTCAGTGCGGCGCAAAGCAGAACCAATCAGGAGATGATCGGCATCGTTGCACCCCAGCAGCAGGCTCTGCGAGAAAAGCTTGCCTCCGTGATTGCTGCTCTGATCGTCTTTGGCTTCATCTTCACGATCTGGAGAGTCTGGAAGATATTGGCACCGGGCACTATCTCCACCAACTCCGGGAAAAAAAGCAGAATACCTCTGCTTATCCTGCTGCTGGCTCCGGCGGTGATCAGCATCTTTGTGTGGAAATATGTGCCCATGATCACTGGAAGTCTGATGGCAGTGCGGGATTTTCACCTGGTGGGAGAGAGTCCCTTTGTGGGTGTGGGCAATCTGGCAGAGCTGCTCTTTGATGCCACCTGGTGGGCATCCGTGCTGCGCACGCTTTACTACATGCTGTTGAGCCTGGGGCTGGGCTTTTTCCCGCCCATCATTCTGGCCATCATGCTACAGGAAGTCTCCCATGGCAAGATGCTTTACCGGGTGATCTACTACCTTCCGGCAGTGATCAGTGGGGTGATCGTGATCTATCTCTGGAAGCTGCTCTATAGCCCCAACGAGAGTGGCGCTTTGAACCAATTGATCATGAGTATTGGCCTGCCTAAAAGTATGTGGATACGGGATGAGCATCTGGCGATGCTCTGCGTGGTACTACCGGGTATCTGGGCAGGGATGGGGCCGGGCAGCCTGATCTATCTGGCAGCTCTGAAGAATATCCCCAATGAACTCTATGAAGCCTCAGATATAGATGGAGCAGGCTTCTTTGCCAAGCTCCGCTACATCGTGCTGCCCAGCCTGAAGGGCTTGATCATCATCCAATTTATTGCTGCCTTCATTGTGGCCGCTCAATCCAGCGATTTCATCCTGGTGATGACCTTTGGAGGGCCGGGAGAAGCTACCCGGGTGGCCGATCTGCTCATCTTTGAAAAAGCCTACTTGTATCTCAAATTTGGGCTTGCCACCACTATGGCTTGGCTTTTGAGCCTCTTTCTGATGGGCTTCACCGTGCTGCAGATCAAGTATCTCTCGCGCATGGAATTCAAAGCTGCTAAAGGGGATAACACGTGAGCATCATCGGAAAGGTAGGACGCAATTCTCCCAAGGTGCGAGCTCTGAATCTGGCTCTGCATCTATTCCTGATTCTGGGCTCTCTCACCATGCTCTATCCCTTTGCGCTGATGATCTCGTCCTCGCTTAAAAGCAATGTGGATGGGGTCCGGATCACCTTGATTCCACCCTATCTGCATAGCGACGAAGCGCTATATCAGAAGTATCTGGAAAGCCGCTACAATGAGGAAAGCAGCCGCTTGATGGATAACTATCCCGGGAGCTGGATCTCCTTTGCCGAGGTGGAGCTGCAGGAATACAAAGCCAATCCAGCCCTCTATGAGCTTTGGAAAGAGTTTCTGGAGGAAGAAAAGGATCAGATCAGCGTGTTTCACTACTATGTGGCAGAGCACTATGGACGGGGTATCTATCCCTTGGCGCAGCGCTTGTTTCGGGCTCATCTCAGAGACGAAAACCAGAACAGTCTGGTGGAATTCAATAACCGCTATGGCACGGGAGCAGTGACCTGGGAAGAGATTGTGGTGGAAGAAAAGGATATCTATTCCCGCAATTTTGTCAGCAGTTCAGAGGGTTATCTGGGACGATTCCGTCGCTTTAAGGAGAGCACTCCGCTCTGGATGAGGTATTACGTCAATCCTGATGGCGGCTTTGTAAATAACGAGTTGATTCCTGCCTATGGCGGTGATTTGAGTCGCTTCAACGCTACTCATCAGACCCGATACAATCACTGGGATCAGATTCGCCTGCCCGTCACCTGTCCACCTCCCGGGGATCCTCTGCGGGAGATCTGGCTGCATTATGTGCGCTCCGGCTTGAATCTGCAGCATCTGAAGCTGGCGGAAGAGGCTGGGGCGAACTATCAAAGCTATCTGCAGGATAAATACGGAGATATAGATCTCCTGAACCAGGCGTGGAAGTCTGATCTTAAGAGCTTTAACGAGGTACAGATCCCCACTCGTATGCCCGAAAGCGGCGCAGAAGCAGATGATCTGGCTTTCTATATCCAGAGTCTGGCAAGTCCTGAGCATCTGCGGATCAACAGTCTGGCAGAGGATTTCCGAAGTTTTGTCTATGCTCGTTTGGGCTCGCTGGAGGCGATCAACACTTTCCTCAAGACCAGCTATTCAGAGCTGAGCCAGATACCCTTTCCCAGTTTGGAACAGGATTACTATGCCTTTGAAGCTCGTAAGGGGGAGATCAGAAAAGAATTCCTCTGGCGCAATTATGCCATGGCACTGGATCAGATGCTTTCCGATGCCCGTTCTCTGCGCAATACCGGGATCTACGTGCTGCTCTCCATCCTGCTGGCAATCACGGTCAATCCCCTGGCAGCCTATGCTCTCAGCCGGTTTAAGCCTCGCTTCAGTTACCAGCTCATCATGCTCTTTATGCTCACCATGGCTTTCCCGGCAATGGTGATGGGCATACCAAACTTTCTGATGCTCAAGCGCTTGAATCTGCTCAATACCTTCTGGGCACTGGTGCTGCCGGCTGCTGCCGATGGATACTTTATCTTCCTGCTCAAAGGCTTTTTTGACAGCCTGCCCAAAGAGATCTATGAGAGCGCCAGTATCGACGGTGCAGGGGAGTTTCGGCTCTTCTGGCAGTTTACCCTCTGGCTCAGTAAACCCATCTTGGCAGTGATTGCCCTAGGTGCTTTCAACGCTGCCTACCGCAATTTCCTTTTTGCCTTCATAGTTTGCCAGGATCAATCGATGTGGACCCTCATGGTGCACATCTACACGCTGATGCAAAGAGCCAGTACGGGAGTGGGTTATGCCGCTTTGGTGATTGCCGCCATCCCCACTCTGCTGATCTTTGTCTTCTTCCAGAATATCATTATCAAAGGGATAGTAGTCCCCATGGAGAAATAGAATGCACGACGAAAAGATTCATATAGAGCGCATCAAGCGCTTGCTCGAAAGGCAAAAGCCGGAGATTCACCGGCTCAAAGAGGATATGCCGGCGTATCTGGTGAGTTGCAGTAGTCCTCTGTCTCACCCTCATCACTCCGGCTGTGAGGCTTTGCTGGAGATCAGGAAGGGAGAAGTCTGGGGCAAGAAATGGGAAAGTGCTCACTTTGAAGTGAAGATCACAGTGCCGGAGAGCTTTGCAGGCCAGAGAATGGGCCTGTGGTTCGATTGTGACGGGGAAGCTTGCGTGATGAGACAAGGAACTCCCTACCAAGGGCTCACACCCAAGGTGGATTGGTATCACAATGCAGCGAAGTATTACGTTCCTCTCTCTGAAGATGCCATCCCGGGAGAAGAGCACCGGCTCCTGATCGAAGCCTCTGCCAACGATCTCTTTGGTGCCGGGAAAGAAGAATATGCGCTGCGGGAATGCGCTCTGGTGAGCCTTAATTCCCAGCTAAGATCTGATCTGCTGGATCTCGAGCTGCTGCTCAATCTTGCCACTGCCCTACCTGCGGGACAGGTTCGGCGCAAGAAAATCCTCTGGGGACTCAATGAAGCTTGCAACTATTGGCACTCCGATAGAGCCAAAGCCCGGCAGATCATGCAGGAACTGCTCTCCAAACCTGCCAATGCCAGTGCACTCACGGCTTACAGCGTTGGTCATGCCCATCTGGATCTGGCCTGGCTCTGGCCTTTGAGAGAGACCAAACGCAAGGGTGGCAGAACCTTTGCCAATGCCTTGCGCCTGATGGAGCAGTATCCGGATTATATCTTCGGAGCTTCTCAGGCTCAGCTTTACCGCTGGATCAAGGATAAATACCCCGGACTTTATGAAGAAGTCAAAAGCGCGGTCAAAAGCGGTAGATGGGAGATTCAGGGCGCTTCCTGGGTGGAGTTTGACACCAATCTGCCCTCTGGGGAAGCCATCATCCGGCAGTTCTACTATGGCAAGAAATTCTTCTCTGAGGAATTTGGATTTATCCCCACCACGCTCTGGCTGCCGGATTGCTTTGGTTTCAACGGCAACCTGCCGCAATTGATGAAAGGCTGCGGAGTGGACTATTTTATGACTCAGAAGCTGAGCTGGAACGAGACTAACACCTTCCCGCACCACCTCTTTATCTGGCAAGGCATCGATGGCACCGAGGTGCTAGCACATCAGCTTCCTACCAACGACTACAATTTCTCCAATAACCCTTCTGCCTTTCTGCAGACGGAAGAACGCTTTGCTCAAGCCGAGCTCAGCGATGCCTTCCTCAATCTTTACGGCATCGGTGACGGCGGGGGTGGTCCTACTCTGAACCATATTGAGTACGGCCTCCGGCAGCAGAATCTGGAGGGTGTGAGCCGTTTTCGCTTTGCCAGGAGTGACGAATTCTTCGCCTGGTACAAAGGTCAGGATGCCTCTCTACTGCCCAAAGCTTATGGAGAACTATATCTGGAGTTCCACCGCGGCACCTACACCACCCAGGCTCTGATGAAGCAAAATAACTTCATCAGTCAGAGACTGCTGAGCTTGGTGGAGTTCCTGGCTGCTGGCTTGGCTCTTCCCTATCCTGCACAGCTTCACCTCATCTGGGAAGATACTCTGCTGCTGCAGTTTCATGATATCATACCCGGCTCTTCCATCACTATGGTCTATGAGGATGCTCACCGTATCTCCGCGGAAAGCTATGCCAAGCTCCTTGCTCTGGCGCAGCAATTGGTAGAACCAGAGACAGCTAAAGCGATCACAGTGGTTAATGACAGCCAGTGGGGAAGAACCCAGTGGATTGAGCTGGACTCCGGACTTTCTGCTACCGATGACCTCAATATCTTAGAGCGGATTGAGGGAAAGAGCGAGCTGATAAGAGTGCAATTGCCACCCTTCTCCCGGCTCAGCCTTCCGCTCCGGGAAGCAAAGACCTCTCAAACGGCAGAGACCCCTACCATGATTCTGGAAAACGACTTTCTCAGAGCAGAGATCAGCTCCCGGGGCAGCATTCTGAGCCTGATAATCAAGCCAGAGAACCGCGAGGTGCTCTCCGCAGAATCCAATCTGCTCAAGCTCTGGGAGGATGAACCCAACAACTGGGGTGCCTGGGATATCAATCACTTCTATCACGACACAATTCCCCAAGAGGCACAAGATGGCAAGCTGATCGAAGAGCTCTGCATCAACGATCCCGGCAAGCTCCAAAGGCTGGTGCAAGAGATTCCGGTGGCTCACCTGATAATCCGACAGACCATCGAGCTAAGTGCAAACGATCGATTCCTGAGGATCAAACACGAGATCGATTGGCAAGCCAAGCACCAGATGCTCAGAACCCATTTCTATCCCAATGTCAAATCAGATCTTGCTACCTATGAGATCGCCATGGGAACCATCAAGCGCAGCACCCGTCCCAAGAATGCCTGGGAACTGGCTCAGTTCGAGGTTCCTGCCCACAGATTTGCGGATTACTCCCAGAGCGATTGTGGCTGTGCTCTGCTCTCCAAAGCCAAATACGGCTATCGTATTGTGGAGGACGAGATGGAGCTGAACCTCCTGCGTAGTCCGGCAGACGTCGATCCCACAGCCGATCAGCATAAGCACTGCTACGAATATGGCTTTTATCCACATCAGGGTTCTTATGAAAGCTCCGATGTATTGCAGATGGCACATTGCTTTGCCCAGCCTCTGCAGGTCCTGCCCGGAGGCAAGAGACAGGCAACGCTGGTGGAAAGCGATCTTGGTATTGAGTCAGCAGCGGTCAAGCTCGATACTGTCAAACCTGCTTACGAGCGGGATGGCATCGTGCTGCGTCTCTATGAATACCGTGGAGGCTCCGCCCGGGCAAAGATAAGTATACCAAAAGGATATAAGCATGCTTACCGCTGCCGGATGACAGAAGAGATCCTGGAACCCCTGGACTTTTATGATACGCTCTCGCTGCAGTTTGAGGCTCATCAGATCATTACCGTGCTCATCACCAGGGAAGCCCAATGATACCCAAACCTGTGCAGCAGATACTCTCTGAGAAGAGCTTCCCGGTTCCGCAACAATTCTCGCAAGATGGCAAGCCCGAACTTGTCTCAGCAACGGAAGAACTGAATCAGTTTCTGGGTAGCCTGCAGAACCCTTCAGAGCCAGCCCCATCTGAGACGCCTTGGATCCTGAATCTGGAAGCTCTCGACTGTGCAGATCCAGAAGCCTATCATCTGGAGATAGAACAAGAGAGAATCATCATTCGCGCTGCCGATCAGCCTGGTTTGCGCTATGGCCTCACAACCCTGAAACAGCTTCTGTTTGAAGCCTTCCGTGATGGTAGGCTTATCCACAAGCAGAGCATAAATGACCATCCCCGTTATCACTGGAGAGGCTTGCATCTGGATGTGAGCCGCCACATCTTTGATACTGGCTTCATCAAGCAGTATCTGCTTCTAATGAGCGAGCTCAAGTTGAATAAGTTTCACTGGCACCTCACAGACGACCAAGGCTGGCGGATTGAGAGCCTCCGTTACCCCCTCCTGCAGGAGATCAGTGCCTGGCGCCGGGAAGCTGATGGCAGTATCTACGGCGGCTTTTACAAGCAGGATGAGATCCGGGATATCGTGGCTTACGCTGCTGAGCTGGGCATCGAAGTGATCCCGGAGCTGGATCTCCCGGGGCACATGATGGCAGTTCTGGCAGCCTATCCCGAGCTGGCTTGCCAGCCCCGCGCCTTTGAGACTCTCAATACTTGGGGCATCTCAGAAGATATTCTCTGCGCTGGAAAGGATGCCACCCTGGATTTTGTCCTGGATATTGTGGATGAAGTAGCCGGGCTTTTCCCCGGAGCCTACTTCCACCTGGGTGGAGATGAAGCTCCCAAAGAGCGGTGGCAGAACTGCCCTCACTGCCAAAAACGAATCCAGGAACTGGGTTTGAAGGATGAGGAAGAGTTGCAGAGCTGGCTCTTCGACCAAGTCTCGGCTTTTTTGGCAAGCAAGGCAAAGACCGTGATCGGCTGGGACGAGATATTGGAAGGCAATCCCAGCCCCGAAAGCATCGTTATGATCTGGCGAGGCGATGGCAAGGATGCCGCTCTCAGAGCCGAGGAACGCAGCCATAGAGCCATTCTGGTGCCCAATCAATATCTCTATTTCGACTGGAAGGCTTCCGATGAAGGCCCCGGTGCCTTTGGCGTTACCACAGCGGGAAAGGTCTTCCACTTCCCGGTTGAGGAATACTTCAAACACAAGCCGGAGCTGCTGCTGGGACTGCAGGCCAATCTCTGGACAGAGCAAGTTTCTACTCCAGAGCGAGCCCTGGAAATGCTGATCCCCAGAGTCTTTGCCCTCTCCGAGCAGGCTTGGGGCAAGCACTCGGACTTCCCGGATTTTGAATCCAGATCACAGCTTTGGGAGGAGTATCTGACTTATGCGCTACGCTCATAACCCTATCATCCACAGAGGCTTGATCCCACAGGGCGATCCACGTCTATTGGATCCCAGCTCCGTCTTCAATCCCGGTGGCTACCTGCAGGATGGACTATACAAGCTGATCCTCCGGGTGCAAAACCGAGCCCGGGAGACCTTTCTGCTGCCCGCCTCCTCCCCTGATGGCATCACTTTTGAGATTGCAGATACACCCCTGAAATTCTCCGGACTGGAGGGCTTCCCTTACCCCATTTACCACATCTATGATCCCCGTCCGGTGCTGCTGAAAGACCGCTTGATCGTGGTCTGTGCTGTGGATACCGCTGCGGGTTGCCGTCTGGCTCTCTTTGAGCTTAAAGACTCCTCCCGGCTCCATTATCTGGGCCTGCCCCTGGATCAAGATCTCAGAAATGGCGTACTCTTCCCAGAACGGATTGAAGGAAAGTTCCTTATGTTCGCCCGTCCCAATGAATATGCCGGAGCGGACGGAGTAAAGACCGGCAAGCGCATCCTTGCATATCAATCCCCGGATCTGCTTGATTGGGAAGAGACCGCTCCCGTTATGGAAGGTCGTTCGCACTATTGGGATGAACTGATCGGCTCCGGCCCCACTCCGCTCAAGACCCGGTCGGGTTGGCTGCACCTCTATCATGGCGTTGCCACCCACTTCGCTTCCGCCAACCTCTATCAGATGGGCGTCTCCTTGCAGGATTTAGATCGTCCCTGGATCACTTTGTCCCGCGGTAAATACAATATCCTGGAGCCACGGGAATACTATGAACTGGTGGGTCAGGTGCCGGGGGTGGTCTTCCCCACAGCTGCATTGAGCCGGGATGTTGATTCCGAGGGCTACCTGCTCCCCAAAGCGCAGGTCAATGTCTATTACGGAGCAGCAGATACATCTGTAGCTCTGGCACAATTCACTATTGAAGAACTGCTGGAGGCAGCCTATGCGAATTAGAGACTTATGGATTTTGCCCCTCTGCTTACTTATCTCAGGCCTATTTGCCGAGACTTTCCCAGTTCCCCGGGGGGATTATGCTCCCCGTCACTACACTGCAATGCAGCCCATCGATGAGATTGTGATCGATGGCAGCCTGTCCGAGGCAAGCTGGCAAAAAGCCGCCTGGACGGAAGACTTAGTGGATATCGAAGGTGACTTCAAGCCTGCCCCCTTTCACCGCACCCGGGTGAAGATGCTCTGGGATTCTTCCGCTCTCTATTTTGCCGCAGTTCTGGAAGAACCTCAGATCTGGGCGAAGCTCACCGAGCGGGATGCTGTGATTTTCCACGACAACGATTTTGAGATCTTCCTCGATCCTGATGGCGATACTCACGATTACTACGAACTCGAGCTCAACGCCCTGGGCACGCTCTGGGATTTACTGCTGATCAAACCCTACCGGGATCGCCGGCAGGTGGCAGTAAACGCCTGGGATATCAGAACGATAGACTACGCCATTGGTATAGAAGGAAGCCTTAATGACCCCTCCGACACAGACAGTCTGTGGTGCGTGGAGCTCAAGCTTCCGCTTTCCTTCCTGGCAGAGCTGGCCAATATGCCCATCCCGCCCAACGATGGAGACTTTTGGCGCCTGAATTTCTCCCGCGTGCAGTGGGATACTCAGATCGTGAACGGGGAATACCATAAGATTCCCGGCAAGCCAGAGTATAACTGGGTATGGAGTCCTCAAGGCCTGATCGCTATGCACTACCCGGAACGCTGGGGCTACCTCTTCTTTTCCTCCAGTCCGGCGGGAAGCCCGGTCGCTTCCGGCTCCTACCAAATTCCCGCCCGGGAAGAGCTGCGCGAAGCTCTGCGCCAGATCTATTACAAGCAAAAACAGTACTTCATGGATCACGGTCACTATGCCCGCAGCTTGCGCAAGCTGAAAACAGAGCCCATCTATTGGCAGGGTAAACGCCTCAGACTCCGCTATGAACGCAGCTCCGCCGGCTATCTTATCACCAGTCCTGCCGCCCCCAATCTCCCATCCTACCACATCCGAGAGGATGGTCTGATCTGGCCCCGGGAATAGAAAATCATCCTCAAAGCCCAATAATCCACAGTTTTAACACATTTTTTTACCAGATTCTCCAATGCTCCCGGTTATATTGTCTTCAATCACACCAAAATAGCACTGAGTCCAGAATGAGGAATTAACTATGAGCTATATAATACTGCTAATGGTGGTGCTGGTCTCACTAATGGCCTGTTCCGCCCCCTTGAAGACAGTTGATTACGTGGATATTCCACGCTTTATGGGAGATTGGTATGTAATCGCCATCATCCCAAATTTCGTGGAGAAAAACGCCCATAACAGCATAGAATCTTACAAATTGAACCCGGATGGCACCATCGCCACCACCTTCACTTTCCGCAAAGGAAGTCCGGATGGCAAGCAAGTGGTCATGCACCCCAAGGGCAGGGTATATAACACAGAAACCAATGCCGAATGGCGAATGAGAGTCTTCTGGCCCATCTGGGCAAAGTATCTCATTATAGACCTTGCAGAAGACTACCGCTACACAGCCATTGGAGTTCCCAACCGTAAGTGGTTGTGGATCATGAGCCGAACTCCGCAGATGAACGAGGTAGATTACAATGCAGTGCTCGCCAAGCTCCGGACTCTGGGCTATGACACAAGCAAGATAAAGAAGATCCCGCAGGTGTGGTAAGAAATGAAGATTGCATATCTGGATGGCTACAGGTTTTATCGCGTCTTGCAGGTGGGAGCACAGGCCATCATCTCCAATCAGAAGGAATTGGATAGGATAAACGTCTTCCCCGTGGCTGATGCCGATACCGGCATAAACATGGCAATGACCATGGAAGCGGTGCTCACCGGCGCTAAGGTGAGCCGTAATCTCAAATCCACTCTCCGTTCTGTGGCAGATGCTGCCTTGATGGGTGCCAGAGGTAATTCCGGCATTATCCTGGCGCAATATCTGCACGGCCTCAGCGCTGAAGTTCCGGATCTGGAAAGCGTTCCCACCCATAGTTTTGCCCAGAGTGCCCAGAATGCCGTGAAGCATCTCTACCGCTCCCTGATGAACCCGGTGGAAGGCACCATTCTCACCGTGATCCGGGAATGGAGTGAACATCTCTCCCGCGGCAAGGAACAGGATTTTGGCGTCCTGATCCCGGAATCTCTGGAACAGGCCAAAAAATCCCTCAGCGAGACCCCGCTGAAGCTCAAAGCTCTGGCAGATGCCAAGGTGGTGGATGCGGGAGCCAGTGGCTTTGTGATCCTTTTGGAAGCCATTGTGGATTTCATCCGCAGGGGGTCAATACGCAAGCTGGGAACCGCCGTTATAGCTCCCAGCTCCGCTACCGAAAGCCATAGCTCCGCCCCCGGAGAATACCGTTACTGCTCCGAAGCAATTTTTACGAACAACGGTTCAGACCCTGAATACCTCAAATCTCTCCTGAGTCCTCTGGGCGATTCTCTGATTCTGGCAGGAGGTGCCGAGAAGCTTCATATCCACATCCATAGCAACGATCCGGAAAGGGTCTTCGCGAGCCTGCAAGCCCTGGGAACTCTCAGCGCCATCAAGGTGGATGATATGCAGCGTCAATACGAGACCAGCCACCAAAGGAAATATCCCATCGGGATTATCACGGATAGCGCTTGCGATCTCCCGGATGAATTGATGGATAGATATCAGATTATGCGGATAGCTTTTGGCATCAGCTTTGGCAAGGATTTCTATCTGGATCGTTACACACTGCAACCGGAAAGCTTTTACCGCAAGCTCATCACGAGCAAGCACCATCCAGTCAGCTCCCAGCCCTCTCCTCAGAGCCTGCACAGCGCCATTGATCACATGGTGGAAAACTATGACAAAGTCTTTGCCATTCACATCTCAGATCACCTCAGCGGGATCTATCAGAGCGCTTCGGCTTACAGTGCCGGAAGAGATGAAGACAAGCTGCAGGTAGTCAATTCCCGGCAACTCTCTGTTTCGGAGGGATTGCTGGTGCTCCGGGTGGCGCGAGCAATAGAATCCGGCCTGAGTTTTTCTCAGATCAATGCTCTTCTGGATACCTGGATCGAAAACACCCATATTTACACGGATATCAATACCTTGAAGTATATGGTGCGCGGAGGCAGAGTGCCACCCTTGGCAGGTTTTTTGGCAGCACTGCTCAATCTCAAGCCCATCGTCGGTCTGGATCGGGAAGGCAAAGCCAAAGTGACTGGAAAGAGCTTTAGCCGGGCTCGAAACATGAAAAAGATCATCGCCATGATTGAGACTAATCTGCGCGATAAAGCCTTGTGGGAATATGCAATAGTGCACGCTCAAGCTCCCGCCCGGGCAGAGAACTATGCCCGGATTTTGAGCGATATCACCGGAAAAGCTCCCGCCTATATCATGCCTCTCTCACCTGTGATTGGCGTGCATAATGGCATCGGAACTGTGGGAATAGGAGTAATCTATGAGCCCCATTGATGCAATACTGATAGTAATTTTGGCAGTTTTCTGCTATATGACAGCCCTCTTTCTGCTGGCTGTGAAGCTCAAGCGCAATGATCTGGTGGATAATGCCTGGGGCATGGGCTTTGTTCTGATCTCCGAGCTCTATCTGGCTCTGCAACCCAGCTCCGATTGGCGCAGACTGCTGATCACCGGATTGATCGCGATCTGGGCCATCCGGCTCTCCTGGTTTCTGCTGCGACGCTACCGGAACCGCAAAGAAGATTTCCGTTATGCCCAGTGGCGTCGGGACTGGGGCAAGAACTGGATGTGGCGCAGCTATCTGCAGGTTTTCCTGCTGCAGGGTTTCTTCATGCTCACGATTGCCTACCCCGTATTTCTATACACGCGTCCGGCTGGGAATCCTTCTCTCTGGATAGATCTGGCTGGAGTCCTGATCTGGATCACGGGATTCTTCTTTGAGGCAGTCGGCGATGCTCAAATGCGTGCCTTCAAAAGCGATCCGGCCAACCGGGGCAAGGTGATGAATCGCGGACTCTGGCGCTATACCAGACATCCCAATTACTTTGGCGAATCCACCATGTGGTGGGGCATATTCATCCTTTCTCTAAATTTTCAGCAGGGCTATCTGGCTCTGGCCAGCCCGGTGATCATCACCACTCTACTGCTCAAAGTCTCCGGGATCCCCCTCCTGGAAAAAAAGTATAAGGATAAACCCGAATACCAGAGCTACATCCGCAGAACCAGCTCCTTTCTACCGCTGCCACCCAAGAAGGAGGGGTAGATTGCTAGCGGACTAAGATGGAGAGGATGAACCACCCCACCTAATCCTACCTCGTACATTGTACATCGTACATTGTACATCGTACATTGTACATTCTACATCCTACATCTTACATCCTACATCCTACATCACATAACACTCTATACACTGTTTAAAAGATCAAAGAGGGAATCTCTCCCCTCGCCACCACGTCAAAACGTCACCACGTCACCACGTCACCACGTCTCTATACGGGGGACGGTTTTGCTAAAACAGGGACACTTTTCTGTGGAATCTTTTCCTCAGGCGTGGAACTATATAGAATCACAACCTGTTGAGAAAGACTATTGAATAATTAACAGTTTCCAGAATTGTCGAGCTAATACGCCTGAGTACACCCATTACTACCCAATGTTCACCTTATGTCATTCCTGCGAAGGCAGGAATCCATGGGCATTATAAACAGTTGTACAACATCAGTATAACGAGT
>JAZHDE010000233.1:0-13517 GCA_036584515.1 Candidatus Cloacimonadota bacterium
TGTTTCTGGTGCTTCTGATCTCTATCCTGGTCTTTTCCATCACGGACACCCTGGTCTCGGTCTATATTTTAAAGGCCACGGTTCCGACCATGCTGCGCCTGGGCTATCATCTCTTGATGATTCCCCTGGTCTCGGGTTTGTCCTATGAAGTACTCAAGTTCTCCGGACGCAACCCCAAGCATATTCTGGTGCGTATCTTTACTGCTCCGGGAATGGCTCTGCAAAGGCTCACCACCCAACCGCCGGACGATAGCATGGTGGAAACTGCCCTGGTAGCCATGAAATCCGCTCTGGATATGGATTACAGCAGCCATAACGTAAGAGTGTTGGAGACGCCCAATGATCCCGCGTGAGAAGCTTGAAGGTCTCTCTGCCGAGCTGGAAGAACTGAAGCTTGCAGTGGCGGACGTCTCTCAGATGAGCGATGCCCGCAAGTATCGGGATCTGATGCGCAGGTTCAAGGAACTGAGCGATATCACAGATGCCTGGAACCGGCTCAAGAGCTTGGAACAACAAATGGAAGATGCCAAAGAATTGGCCGCAACTGATCCGGATATGGCGGAACTGGCAGAGCTGGAGCAGGAAGAACTGAGTGCCAAGCTGGAAGTCTGTGAGTTGAAGCTGCGTGACCTTCTCATTCCCAGCGACCCCAATGATTCCAAAAACGCCATCATCGAAATCCGGGCAGGCACCGGCGGCGAAGAAGCCGCTCTCTTTGTGGCAGATCTTTACCGCATGTACAGCTACTATGCTGATCGCAAGGGCTGGAAGCTTCAGCTTCTGGATACCAATGAGACAGGACTGGGCGGCTATAAGGAGATCATCTTTCAGCTCAATGGAGATGGTGTCTTTGGCATGATGCGCTTTGAAAGCGGTGTGCACAGAGTGCAGAGAATTCCGGTTACCGAATCCGGCGGCAGGATACATACTTCAGCCGTGAGTGTGGCGGTGCTTCCCGAAGCGGAAGATATTGATTTTGAGATGAGTGAGGCAGATCTGCGTATAGACGTCTATCGCAGCAGCGGTCATGGCGGCCAGAGCGTCAATACCACAGACTCTGCAGTCAGAATCACTCACGTTCCCACCGGGATAGTGGTGACCTGCCAGGACGAGAAATCTCAGATCAAAAACAAAGCCAAAGCCATGAAGGTGCTTCGTTCCCGCTTGCTCGATCTGGAGATCAGCAAACAGGAGCAGGAGATCGCCCGGCAACGCAAGGCTCAGGTCTCCACGGGGGACCGCAGCGCAAAAATCCGCACCTATAACTTTCCCCAATCAAGGGTTACCGATCACAGAATTAACTTGACAAGCTATAACCTGGAAGCATTCTTGGCCGGTGAGATCAATGAGTTTATCGAATCTCTCAGGATTGCCTGGAGAAACGAGAAGGTGAATGAGTAAATGATAGTGCAGCTTTTGCTGACAGTTTTCGTTCTTATCCTGTTCTTAGCCCTGTCTTTCCTGTTCTCAGGTTTTGAGACAGGAATCATCTCCATAGACCAGATAAATCTGGAATATGATGCCCGCAAGAGCCGGAGCAAGGGCAGGCTTTTACACTTTATTCGCACTCCGGATAAATGCCTTGGAACCATCCTACTGGGCAATAATGTGGTCAATGTCCTGCTCTCCTCAATTTCTACTTACCTGATCCATAGCCTCAGGCAGAACTTCACAGTGATCGATCCTGCCTGGACCTCCCTGATTGTCGGCACCACCGTTCTAATCTTTGGTGAGATCCTGCCCAAGGCAATCTTCCGGGAACGTCCTGAGATACTCGTTCCACGCTTCTTCCCTGTAATCCAATTCACCTACTTCATCCTGCGTCCCATTGTTGCCGTTGTCAGCGGGATAAACCGGGCACTCCGCAAGCTTCTGAAGCTGGAGGACGGGGATAACTTCAACTATCTTACCAAAGATGACTTAAGCTTGCTGCTCTCCGAAGCTTCGCACACCGGTATGAGCAATCCCGAGCTGGAGATGATCGAAGATGCCCTGGATTTCAATGAACTGGATGCCAAGAACGTCATGGTTCCGCGCACCGAGATCATGGCTTTGCCGGATACCGCCACTGTGGAGGAAGCTCTGGAACTCGCACGTGAAGAGGGATTCACCCGCTATCCGGTCTATCAGGGCTCCATCGACAACGTGGTGGGAATTCTGATCATCTACGACGTTTTCAAGAAGGAATGCACACCCCAGACTTTGGTGGGAGATTTGCTTCACGAGCCCTATTTTGCCCCGGAAAACACTGATCTGGACGTTCTTCTCAAAGAGATGCAACGTCTGCATCGCAGCATGGCTATCATCGTGGATTCCTATGGCGGAACCGCTGGACTGGTGACTATTGAAGACATCCTGGAAGAGATCGTGGGCGAAATTGAAGACGAATATGACGAGGAAGAGCCCAGCACCGAAGTGGTGCAGATCTCTCCCAATACCTGGCTGGTAGAAGCAGACGTCGATATTGACGTTCTGGCAGATGATCATGATATCATCCTGCCCGAAGGGGATTATGAGACTGTGGCAGGCCTAATTCTGGACCGTCTGGAACAGATTCCTCATCAGGGACAGATCATCAATTGCGATCGCTACCGCATACAGGTGCTACAGGCCACAGACAAGAAGATACTCAAAGTAAAGATTCATAAATTAACCGATAAAGAGGTAAAGCAATGAAACTGATGGAATGCGTCCCCAATTTCAGCGAAGGTCGTGACCGGCAGGTGCTGGACGCCATCGCAGCAGCAATTCGCTCAGTTAAGAATGTCGCCCTGTTGGACGTTGATCCCGGTGCAGATACAAACAGAACCGTCTTCACTATGGCTGGAGATCCGGAAGCTGTGGTTGAAGCAGCTTTTCAGGCCATCAAGAAAGCCTCAGAGCTGATCGATATGAGCAAGCATCACGGAGAGCATCCCCGCATGGGTGCCACGGATGTCTGCCCCTTTATTCCCATCAGTGAGATGAGCATGGAAGAATGTGCCGAGTATGCCCGCAAGCTGGGAAAACGTGTGGGCGAAGAACTGGGCATCCCGGTCTATCTCTATGAACTGGCAGCCTCCAAGCCAGAGTGGCAAAACCTCGCTACCGTCCGCAGCGGAGAGTATGAAGCCCTGGCCGATAAAGCCAAGGATCCTGCCTGGAAGCCGGATTTTGGCCCTCATGCCTTCAATGCCCGCAGTGGTGCCACAGCCATCGGAGCCCGGGAATTCCTGATTGCTTACAACATAAATCTTAATACCAGAGACAAAAAGAAAGCCCACGATCTGGCTCTCACCATCCGCGAAAGCGGTAAGCCCGCCCGGGACGCTGCCGGAAAACTGCTCAAAGACGAGCAAGGCAACAAAATAAACATCCCCGGCCTCTTCCAAAACTGCAAAGCGGTAGGCTGGTATATCGATGCCTACAACCGTGCTCAGATCAGCATCAACCTCACCAATTACAAGGTTACTCCCGCTCATATGGTGCTGGATAAAGTGCGTGAACTGGCCTCCGAAATGGGTATCCAGGTCACAGGCTCCGAGCTGGTAGGCCTCATCCCCAAAGCTGCCCTCTTGGAATCCGGCCTGCATTACCTGAACAAGATGAATGAATCGACCGGTATTCCCGAGCGGATGATCATGGAAACTGCCATCCAATCCATGGGTTTGGCAGAGCTGGCTCCCTTTGATCTGGACAAGAAGGTGATAGAATACTCTATCGCCAAGCAAGACAGCCTCAGCGAGCTTACCATCAACAAGTTTTGCGATCTGCTTTCCACAGATGCTCCCGCACCCGGTGGAGGCAGTGTGGCTGCTCTCTGCACGGCTATCTCCGGAGCCCTTTCTGCCATGGTCTCAAACCTCACTATCGACAAGAAAGGCTACGAGAAAGTGCGTCAGCAGGCTATGGACTTTGCTCCCCTGGGTCAAGACATCAAACTCAAAGCCATTGCTTGCATAGACAAAGACACCGATGCCTTTTATGAGATGATGGATGCTATGCGCCTGCCGAAGAAGACCGAGGCAGAGATCGAGCTGCGTAACCGTGAACTGGAACGCACCACTCAGAAGGCCATCAAGATCCCCATGGAGACCCTGGAGCTCTCTTTGGACGCTCTGAAACTGGCAGATAAAGTCTGTGCCATTGGCAATATCAATGCCATCAGCGATGCCGGCGTGGCGGGACTCACCGCCCTGGCCGCCGCCAAAGCAGCCTATTACAACGTTTTGATCAATCTCAGCTCCTCTACTGATGATAGCTTCAAGACCGCCACTCTGAGCCGGGCTCAAGCCCTCATCCAGGACTGTGAAGCACTGGCAGCCAAGATAGAGACGGATCTTTTAGCCAAGCTAAGCTGAAATGAACCTCTAACCTTTGTCTCAAACGGCCGGCAGAACACTCTGTCGGCCGTACGACACTCATAAGGAGTTTGTATGTTTTACACCGATGCCCAACTCAAAGCCGAAATGGCCCGCTGCGAATTCTGCGAAGAAAAGCCATGCAAGACCGGCTGTCCCTGCGATTGCTCTCCGGCAGAATTTATCCGGGCAGCTTCCGGATTTTTGCCCTCAGATTTCAAGCGTGCTGCCGGCATCATCCTCTCCAGCAATCCCCTGGGCGGAGTTTGCGGCTCCGTCTGTCCGGATTACCACTGCCAAGCCCGCTGCACCAGAGAAGATTTTGACACACCCGTGAATATCCCCGCCATCCAGGCCACTATCATCAAGAAAGCCAAGGAACTGGGTCAATTGCCGCAGTTTATCCGTCCTGAACCCAACGGCAGGAAGATAGCCGTGATCGGTGCCGGTCCTGCCGGATTGGGTGCTGCCACTGCTCTGATCCAGATGGGTTACGAAGTGAGCGTTTTTGAACCTGAACGAGCCGGGGGACAGGCTAATCTGATCCCTGCTCAGAGGCTGGAACCCGGCGTGATGGAGAGTGATCTGGCCTACATCAGTGAGGCTTTTGGCATTAGCCCCATCATTCAGACTCCACCACGCGCTGCAGAACTTCTGGCTCAGGGCAATGCTGCCGTGATAGTTGCGACCGGACTCACCAATCCCATCCATCTGAATATCCCAGGAGACGAATACATTCACTATGGCATGGACATCCTCAGGAATCCCCAAGGATTTGATTTCAAGGGTAAGAGAATCGCTGTGGTAGGCGGAGCCATCGCTGCCGATCAAGCTCTCACCGCTGCTCTGAACGGAGCTGCCTATGTGGAGATGATCTGCCTGGAATCATACCCTGAAATGCCGCTTACTCCGGATGAGAAAGCCGGTCTCTTCCAAGCCGGAATACAGGTCTGCAACCGCCACAGAGTTACCGAACTGGTGCACGAAAACGGCATTGTCAAAGGAATAAAGACCATCCCTGTGACCCTGCAAGCAGGCATAGCTTTTCATCCTTCCAAGCTCCAGGATGAAAAAGGTGCCAGCCCCTCTTTCCGTGCCTTTGACATGCTGATTGTAGCTATCGGAAACCGTCCGGGTTACTCCGAAACCGGAGAGAATATCTACTACTGCGGAGACGTCTCCAACGGTCCCAGCACAGTGGTGGAAGCCGTTGCAGCCGGAAAGAACGCTGCTCTCAACGTGCATGCCAAGCTGCAGAACGAAGCAGCTCCCAGTATCCCTAAAGCCACCAAGAGCTGCATCCCGGTCCTGGGCTGGAAGGAATATCCGGTTGATCTTTCCTGCGAGTTCTTTGGTCGCCAGATAGAAAGCCCTTTCCTGCTCTCCGCTGCACCACCCAGTGATGGCTACGAGCAGATGAAGCTTGCCTACGAAGCTGGCTGGAGCGGCGGCGTGATGAAGACTGCTTTTGACAACCTCGATATCCACATCCCCGGCGAATACATGTTTGTCTTCAATCCGGATACCTACGGCAATTGCGATAACGTCTCCGAACACCCGCTGGACAGGGTTTGCGAGGAAGTAGCCCGCCTGGTGAAGGAATATCCCACCAAGCTTACCATGGCCTCCACAGGCGGACCGGTCACCGGTGATGATGAAGCAGATAAGAAGGTCTGGCAATCCAATACCCGCAAGCTGGAAGCCGCCGGTGCCATGGGCATCGAATACAGCCTCAGTTGCCCTCAGGGTGGAGACGGCACGCATGGCGACATCGTGGCGCAAGACGCAGCTCTTTCTGCCAAGATCATCGATTGGGTGATGCAGATCAGCGATCCCGAAATCCCCAAACTCTTTAAGCTCACCGGCGCAGTCACCGCCATCTATCCCATCATCGATGCCATCCGCCAAGTCTTTGCCCGTTACCCCGGAAAGAAAGCCGGGATCACGCTGGCCAATACCTTCCCCAGCCTGGCCTTTCGTGAATCCGACGGCGCTTGGGATGAAGGCGTAATCGTGGGTATGAGCGGAGCCGGAGTGCTTCCCATCAGCTATCTGACCTTGGCCAGAGCTGGCAAAATGGGCGTGCAGATCTCCGGTAACGGTGGTGTGATGAGCTATCTGGATGCCGCCAATATGCTCGCTTTAGGAGTCTCCACCGTGCAATGCTGCACCGTGGCAGAAAAGTATGGGCTCGGAATCATCCGGGATCTCAAGCAAGGCCTGAGCCACTACCTGGAATTCAAAGGGATCAGCAGCATCAATGACCTGATCGGAATCGCTCAGCCGGAGCCGGTGACGGACTTTATGGCTCTGCCTCCCAAGCGCAAACATTCTGCCCTTATAGAAGAACTCTGCGTTCATTGCGGCAATTGCACCCGCTGTCCCTACCTTGCCATCAAGCTTGATGAAGATAAACTCCCCGTGATCGACACCGAGCTTTGCGTGGGCTGCTCTCTCTGCGTGCAGAAATGCTATGCCGGAGCTCTCTACATGAAAGATATAGAAGCAGGTGACTAAGATGAAGACTGCCCAAGACTTGGTGCATACCCTGGAGAATCTTGCCGATCCCATCCGGGCAGGCGAACTCTCCCGCTTCTTCAAGACAGCACCCGGCCAGTATGGCGAAGGCGATATCTTCTGGGGACTCACCGTTCCTCTGCAACGTACTGTGGTAAAACAGTTTTACAAGGAACTAAGCCTCAAAGAGATTCAGAAGCTCTTGCCTCATAAAGTGCATGAACTGCGCCTCACTGCCTTGATGATTATGGTGGAAGTCTATCGCAAAGCCAAGACAGAAGAAGAAAAGCTGACTGTGGTGGAGCTCTACCTGAAGAATCTGGATTATGTGAATAACTGGGATTTGGTCGATCTTTCGGCTCATCGCATCCTGGGAGATTGGTGCCTGAGCCACGGCTGGGAAGAACTGGTGCGTCTGGCAGAAACAGAGCATCTCTGGAGCCAGAGAGTAGCGATGGTGGCAACGGCTGCCTTCATTGATCAAGGCCGCTTTGATGCTCCTCTGAGGATTGCTACGATCCTGCTGCATCACTCTCATGATCTGATCCACAAGGCTGTGGGTTGGATGCTGCGCGAGATTGGCAAGAAGGATTATTCTGTGGAGTACGCCTTTTTGAGGGAGCATTACAGCACCATGCCCCGCACTATGCTGCGCTATGCCATCGAACGCTTTGACGAGCCGGTGCGGCAAGCTTTTCTGAAAGGGACAATTTAGCTGGTTTTAACTAGCTTCTCAACACAGGCTTGTATATGATTTGTGCAAAATAGGGAACGCGTTCCCTAATTTGCATAGATTCTTCTTAAGCTGGTGAGTGAAGTAGCCTGGAGGAGCGTCGTTTACCCAGAGTTCAACTAGCAACTTGTTGGGGCAGACCTGTGTGTCTGCCCCTACAAGTTAATAGTGAAAAGTTAATAGTTAATAGAGGCTCAACGTGCAGCTGGGAAACTAAAGGTTCTTTATCACGAGGATTTCAGGATTAGAGGATTAGGAGGGATTCTGTGTTAATCATAATCATCTGCGTCATCAGCGTTCTTATGATCCTGTATTATCCCCTAATCCCCTTCTCCGTGTTCAATGTTTATCCAGTTGATCCCGTCGATCCAGTCATCTGCGTTCTATTCGGTAGCTTCTTCGCGAGGACAGCAGTGCAGCTCACTCCACCACTTTACCACTAACAAGGCGGTACGGCGACCGCCTCTACAAAGCGCAGCAGCGCAGCTCTTGTCACTCGTCACTTGTTACTCGTCACTTGTTACTCGTCACTCTATGTTCACTGTTCACTATCGTAATCATGCATCCTTGAGCAATTCCTGCTCCGTCACTTCGGTCATGAACTGGTTCATATAGAGCTGGTGGTATCTGCCCCGCATTTGCATCAGGTCTTTGTGATTTCCCATTTCCAGGATTTCTCCCTGATGCAATAGCAGGATACGATCCACCTGACGGATGGTGGAAAGCCGGTGCGCCACGATGATGCCGGTGCGTCCTGCCAGAACCTTGTGCATGGCTTCTTGCACCAGTTGTTCGGTCTCGGTATCAATGGAGGCAGTGGCTTCATCCAAGATCAGGAGAGCCGGATCTGCTAGCACCACCCGGGCAAAGGCCAGCAGTTGCTTTTGTCCAGTGGAAAGCAGATTACCGGATTCTCCCACCTTGTAGTCGTAGCCACCGGGCAGGTCTTGAACAAATTCATCGGCTCGTACCAGTTTTGCGGCTTCGATCACTTCCTCATCTGTGGCATTTAGTCTGCCATAGCGGATGTTTTCCATGATGCTGCCCTGAAAGAGGTGCGGCACTTGTTGCACATAGCCCAATTGCTTGTGAATCCAGGGTAGCGGGATATCTCTGTAGTCCTTTCCGTCAATCAGGATGGCACCCTGCTGAGGCTCGTAGAACCGGCAGATCAGGTTCACCAGAGTGGTTTTACCGGTGCCGGTTTCTCCCACCAGAGCAATGGATTCTCCTGGAGCGATCTTGAGGCTGAAATCCCGAAAGACCGGCTTGCCTTCTTTGTAGGCAAAGCCCAGGTTCTGCAGCTCGATCTCGCCCCGCATAGGCAGGGCATCCCACTCGGGTGTGTAAGGAACTGTGCTGATGATCTCGGGCTTCAGCGCCAGAAGGGAAAATACCCGCTCCGCGGCTGCCTGGGCGTTTTGCATCTCGGCAAAGAGCCGGGCGACGTTTGAGATGGGCTCAAAGACGTGCATTACGTAGTGAGTGAAGGCTACCAGGGTTCCAAAACCGATCAGGCCAGCACTCACCAAGCCTCCTCCGCGCCAGATCACCGCAGCGGTTCCCAGGGAGGAAACCAGCATGATCAGAGGCATAAAGAGCGCTGAAGCCACGGCTGCCTTCACAGAACTGCGATACATTTTACCGTTGAGCTCCACGAATTCTGCCAGATTAGCTTCTTCACGCACCAGGGTCTTGGTGGTCTTGGCACCGTGGATGCCTTCACCAAAACTACTGGTGATCATGGAGTTCAGCCTGCGCACTTCGCGGTAGGAACGGAAGAGGCTGATCTGAAACCGGATGCTGATGAAAGCGATCAGAGGCAGCAGAGCTATCAGGATCAGAGCCAATTGCCAGGAGAGCACGAAGATCACTCCCAGCACAAAGATAATCATCGCCACACCCCAGACCAGATCGACTATGCCCCAGGCCACTATGTCTCCCAGCCGGGAGATATCAGAATTCATCCGGGCCACGATCCAGCCGGTGGGCGTGCGGTCGTAATAGCTGAAGCTCATGCTTTGCAGCTTGCGGTAACAGGTGTTGCGCAGGTCAAAATTCATGCCTGTCTCCACTCTTCCTGCGATATCGATCAACAGGAAAACCAGGATGAACTGCACTGCTATCACGCCTAGATATATCGAGCTGAAAGCTATTATATTGCTGGTGTCTTTGGGGATGATCATGTGGTCGATTCCGTAGCGGGTGAGCAGTGGTAACACCACGTCTATCATGGCGTTCAGCACCATCACCACTCCCAGGATGATGATTAGCTTGCGGTGAGGCATCGCTTCCTTCAGGAGGCTGAGCCAGAGCTTGTAATCAAACTTATTGGTAAATTCTTGTTCTTTATGTAAATCCATATTATTAACCCGCTTCCTTTTCCAGCAAATGCTGGATGTTCCAGATGCGTTGGTAAACACCAGCCTGATTGATCAGGTCCTGATGTGTACCGGATTGCACGATTCTACCGTGCTCGAGCACCACGATGCGATCTGCCAGAGATACGCCTGTGAGCCGGTGAGTAATGATAATAGTGGTGGCGCGGCCTTTCCTTTGCAGCAGAGCTCTTTGGATATCCTGTTCGGTTTCCGAATCCACGGCGCTGAGAGCGTCGTCCAGGATCAGAATGGCAGGATCGGTCACCAGAGCTCTGGCGATGGCGGTGCGTTGACGCTGTCCTCCGGAGAGGGTGATGCCACGCTCGCCAATCACGGTCTCGTAACCATGCTCGAAATCCGCTATGCAATTGTGCAGTGCAGCTTCGCGGGCAGCTTCCTCGATACGCGCCTGATCCTGCTGAGCCAGAGCCATGCCGATATTGGCAGATAAACTGCGGGAATAGAGGAAAGGCTCCTGCAACACGATGCCGATCTGCTTGCGGAGATCCTGCCGGTGGTAACTCTGCAGCTCCAGTCCATCCACCAAGAGGGCTCCCTCATAATTGTCAAAGAGCCGGGGGATCAGGTTTGTGAGGGTGGATTTACCACTGCCTGTGGCACCCAGAATCACAATGGTTTCTCCCGAGCCGATCTTGAGGTTTATGTCGTGCAGAATCGGGTTTTCCGGGCCGTAAGAGAAGCTGAGGTCCTTGAACTCCAGTTCGCCTCGTAGCTTTTGTTCGGCGGTGATCCGCACGGGAGCTTCCATGGTCTCGACCGGGCTGTCCAGTATCTCACGGAGCCTGCCGATGGAAACCAGGGCTTTGCCCATATCTGTGAGGATCCTGCCCATCTCGCGGATGGGCCACACCAGCATGTGGATATAAGTATTGAAGGCCAAAAGGGTGCCCAGAGTTATCTCTCCACGGATGGTCCAGCCGATGCCAAAGATGAAGACCAGAGCCATCTGCGTGAGGCAGAGGAAATCTGAAGATGCCCAGTAGTAGGCCAGGATGGTGATCAGCTTGCGGCATTTGAGACGGTAATCGTCGGCAGCCTTTTCAAAACGGCTAATCTCATAATCTTCCCGGGCAAAGGCACGCACCACACGGATGCCATTGAGGGATTCCTCCAGCACGGTTGTTAGATAGCCTTCCGCCTCATCGGCAGCCTGAAACTTCTTCTTCACTTGCTTGAAAAAGATGAAGGCATAGACAAAGATCACCGGCACAACCACAGTAGAGACCAAGGTCATGCGCAGATCCAGGGAAAGCATGATGGGCAGAATCAAGAGCGCCATAAAGACACCTCTTCCCAGCTGTACCAGTTGTTGCCCGATAAAGCGGCGAACTGTGTCCACATCTGAGCTGCAGCGCTGGATGATATCTCCGGTCTGCACCTTGCTGTGCCAGATATAGGGCAGCCTTTGGATATGGTCATAGAGCCGGGTGCGCATTCTGCGTGCCAGTTCTTCGGATACTTCCGCGCTTAGCTTGCCTCTCAGGAAGGTGAGGCTGTGAGCCAGCAGGCTGAAGAACACTATAGACAGTGCTGCCAGCAGCAGGCTTTGACTGAGGTGACTGCCAAAGAAACCCGAATCGATGGGCATGGTAATCCCAAAGGGAAGCTCGGCAGCTTTGCCACCTATGATGGAATCCACCGTGAAACGAATCACCAGAGGCGTGATAAAACTAAAGATAGCAGCCAGTATAATGCAAAGTATCGTAAGCAGATACTTCAGCTTCATGGCTTGCATAAAACTCAACACAAATCTGAGAGCAGACATTCTTTCTAACTCCATGTGCTAAATAAAAGGGTTAACGGGTCTGTTGATTTGATCTTGATGGTGAGGAACTGGTGTTTCCTGGTGGCTTAAACGGGATATCCGGCGGAAACGCTACAATAGAGCTTTGTTTACCGGTTGAGCGGGAGGGTTTCTTTGGTGAGTGAATCCTTGGGGATTCAGAGCCCGGCAGGCCCGATCAGGGGTAAGAAAACTACACTAATTTGCGGCTGTGCGAAAGAGCTAGTATTAAGTCTCATTGATATTTACCTCCTGATACGAGAAATATTTGCCCCACTCTGCTTGATCCCGGGAGAATGTCAAGATAAAGATGTCAAATGCAAGCATAAAAGAAGGTGACTGAGCCGGATTGCGCCGATTCAGTCACCAGACTTATATTTGTAGCTAGGCTAATAGCCAGGCTTTGTTACTTGGCGGGGAGAGTGGTTTTATTCACCTTGCCATAGCTGTTGTTGGGTCTCAGGCTCCAACCCGTGATCGGATCAAAGTGCAGGGTGGTAACCGTCCAGACATCATCTTCCACGTACAGAGTTCCGTAGTAGTTCACCGGGGAACTATCTTCTCCCATGCGGATGACGACCACGCAGTTTGAGACTATCTCATTGTAGTAATCATGATCACTCCAATAGTGCACCTGCACCAGGTAGTCTCCGGGAATGATGTTTGTAGCAGTGATATTCTCGGGGCCGTAGCCATCGGTGTCATCAAAGTCCAGCTCCAGTCCGCTATCGGTGGTTTGATTGCCAAAGTAGCACTTTTCACCATTCGGATCAGTAATCCAGAAATCCACGTCTGTGCCATTGGTATCCCAAGTAAGAGTGGCCCGGAAAGCTTCCATGGGAATCAGGGAAGTGAAAGCCATCGTGGCATTTGCAGTGAGCGATCCGGAGATGGCGATAACATTCACACTGTGGTTTACCTCATTGGGTGCTCCATAAAGGGCTACTTCCTGATCAAAGTAACCACTCTCAAGATTCAAGTCATAGGTTTGATCCGGATTGTTGTCCACAATCAGCACCGCATTATTCAGGGAGGGATTTGCCACTCTGCCGGAGATGTTTACCACCCGGTCTGTCCAAGGGCTGGTAACTTGGTCGATCTCGACATAAAACTCCACGGGAACAGCTGATTGTGCGGTGATGGTGACGGGAATCTGGTTTTGGTTCAGAGTGCTCAGATTGTATTGAATCACAGCCTCAGAGTTAGAGTAGCCTGCGGGAATCTGAATTGGGACATCGACGTTCCAATTCTGTCCTTCGGCAACTGTAACGCTTGCAGAACCGTAGCTATTGGTGATGCCATCAAAGGTGCTAATGCTTTGAACGCCGCTAATCTGCCCAGGGCCGTTATTTTTGAGATTCAAGCGCAGAGTGGCGCCTTCTCCGGGATTGAGCTTGGTATCATTGAAAGTACTGCTCAGGATGTAGCAATCCTCAAGTGTTATCGATGCTCCAGTCACGGAAAAGAGCAGGCTGGCAGATTTGCTGCTGCGTGCATCGTCGGAGACTGTAACTGTGACTGTGTATTCTTTTTCCTCGGTGGGACGGAAGCTCAGATTGTTTTGCTGAGCACTGAAATTGGAGTAGGCACCACCGGTGACCTGCCAGCTGAAGGAAAGGCTCTTGCCGATCGTTGAGAGAGCGTTCAGATGCAAGTGCACGGGTTGACCATTCCATAGATTAATACACTAATTCCAATCTGTTCTAAGGATGACTGCAGGTAATTGCATAAGTTTTCTCGTA
>JAZHDE010000234.1:0-13412 GCA_036584515.1 Candidatus Cloacimonadota bacterium
GATATCGGGCATAATATAGAAAGCACCACGAGGCTTGAAGCACTTCAGGTGTTTGTTTTTCAAAAGCTCATCATAAAGGAAGTTCCGGCGCTGTTCAAACTCCGCTCTCATCTTCTCAATGGAATCATCCTCTTCCAGTAAAGCTGTAACCGTGGCCTTCTGGGTAATGGAATTCACGCAGGAACTGCAATGCTCCTGCACTCTTCCTGCCGCAGAGATGATCTCTTGCGGTCCGGCGGCATAACCTAAGCGCCAGCCGGTCATCGCATAAGCTTTGGAAACACCATTGATCACCACAGTCAGATCTTTCATCCCGGGAGAAACGGAAGCGATCGAGACATGCTTTGTCCCATCATAAACCAGCCGTTCATAGATCTCATCGGAAAGCACGATTATGTTGTACTGCACGCATACAGCCGCCAGAGCCGTAAGCTCTTCCTTGCTATAGACAGCACCGGTGGGATTGCTGGGAGAATTCAGAATCAAAGCCTTGGCATTGGGGTTTTCTTTGATAGAGGCTTCCAGCACGGAGGGTTGAAGCTTGTAACTATCCTCCAGCTTAGTTTGCACATAGACTGGTTCCGCACCGGCAAGCATCACCTGATAGGGATAGCTCACCCAATAGGGCACGGGCACCAGCACCTGATCCCCATAATCACAAATGGACATCAAAGTATTAATGATAGAGGCTTTGGCTCCGGGGGAGACAAGGATCTGTTTGGGTTCATAATCCAGCCCGTTTTCCCTCTTCAATTTATCGCAGATTGCCTTACGCAGTTCAATGATGCCGGCATTGGCAGTGTAACGTGTAAAATTGGCATCCAGGGCAGCATGTGCAGATTTTTTGATATAGTCCGGAGTATTGAAATCCGGCTCACCCACTCCAAAGCTGATCACATCGATCCCACTATCCTTCATTTCCTTGGCCTTGGCGGAAAGGGTTAGGGTGGGAGAGGGTTTCACAGTGCGAATCCGATTCGACAACTTGATAGCCATGATATATCTCCTATTCTTTTTTTGTTAAGACATCAGAAGCACAAGAACGGCTGTATTGACTATGTCTTCGGTGGAGCAACCTCTGGAAAGATCACAGATGGGTGCTGCCAGACCTTGAATAATAGGGCCAATAGCTTCGGCATTACCGATCCTCTGTGCAATTTTGTAGCCAATGTTGCCACTTTGCAGGTCCGGGAAGATCAGAGTATTGGCAGATCCTGCCACGGAGCTTCCGGGTGCTTTACTGGCTGCAACTTTGGGCACGATCGCAGCATCAAGCTGAAGCTCGCCATCATAATCAAAATCCGCTCCGCGTTCTTTCATAATCCGGATGGCATCGCGCACTTTCTCCACCAGTTCGTGCTCCGCACTGCCTTTGGTTGAGAAAGAGAGCATAGCCACTTTGGGTTCTTCACCCAAGATTGCCCGATGTGTGAAGGCTGTGCTCATGGCAATATCGGCCAGTTGCCCGGAATCCGGATTGGGCACTACTGCGCAATCCGCAAAGAGCATGGTGCGTTCCTGCCCCATAAAATCGGGCATAACCATGATGAAACAGCTCGAGACAGTCTTGAGTCCGGCCTTGACGCCCACGACCTGCAAAGCTGCTCTTAAAACGTCGGCAGTGGTATTAGCCGCTCCTGCGACCATGCCAGAAGCTCTGCCAAACTTTACCAATAGTGCACCAAAGAACAGACCCTGTCTCACAGTTTGAGCCGCTTGTTCTTCTGTGAGGCCTTTGTTCTTACGTTTTTCATAAAACCACGTAGTATACTCGCCAATCTTCTCATCCCCGGCAGGATCAATGATCCGGGCTCCGGCAAGATTGATGCCCCAAGTGTGAGCATCGGCTTCAATAGTCTTGGAATCTCCCAGCAGAATCACTTCTGCGAGTTTCTCCGCGATGATCTGTTGTGCTGCTTCCAAGGTACGACGGTCAAAAGCTTCCGGAAGCACTATCGTTCCACCCTTGGCCAGGGCTCTTTGTTTCAGACTACTGATAATGTCCATTTATAACTCCATTGTAATAATTTATCCAATCCTGTCGGGACTAAGCCTTGGCTTGTTCCACGACTAATAGCGAGATGTCCGCCAATCTCAGAAATTCAGCCCTGATTCTGCTGAGCAGAGCATAGCGGTTCTTCCGAACCGCCTGATCTTCCACATTGACCAATACTTGATCAAAGAAGAGGTCTATCAGCCTGCCAAAATCCACCAAATACTTGGTGGCAGCACCATAATCCTGTGTCTCCAGACAGGCATCCAGATCTGCGGTCAGTTTCCCCAGCCCTGCAGCCAAATCTTTTTCCACACCGGTCTCATAGAGGCTTTCCTGCAGCATGGCAAAATCTTTCTCCCCGGCTATGATGTTTGATACGCGTTTAAATCCAATCACCAGCTTGATGAAGCTTTCATCCTTGCGGATGGCTTGAATAGCTCCGGCACGCTTCAGGAGATCAACATAATTATAGTTATCCAATTGCAGAACGCTATCGACCACGTCATAGTCGAGATTTTCGGCTTTCTGGTTTGAGCTGAGCCGCTGCTTCAGGAAGCTCAGTATCTGTTCGCGAGCGTCCAAACCTACCCCGGCATCACTCTGTAGCAGAGAAAGGCTGTGATCAATCAATTGTTTCAGATCCAAGCTCCAGGCCCGATCCACAATAATGTTATAGATACCATTGGCTGCACGCCGCAGAGCAAAGGGATCTCCTGAGCCCGTGGGGATCAGACCCACAGAGAAGATTCCGCAGATGGTATCCAGTTTATCGGCTACCGCCACAATCGCTCCGGCTAGAGTGGAGGGCAAGCTGTCCCGCTCGCCTCTGGGCATATAATGCTCATAGATAGCTTCTGCCACTTCGGCATCCTCACCGGAGACCAGAGCATAGTGCTTGCCGATGTAACCCTGCAGCTTGGTAAATTCTTTTTCTCCCAGCATGGTGGTCACCAGATCAGCCTTGCAAAGCTCTGCAGACCGTCGGGCTCTTTCTGTTTCAGAGCTGCCCAGTCCGAGAATCCCCGCCAAATAGAGGCTCAAATCCTCAATTCGGGCAGCCTTGGCTTTGATAGTGCCCAGCTTGGATTGAAACACGACAGTATCAAGCTTCGGAATATAAGCTTCCAAGGGCTGAGCTGTGTCTTCCTTGTAATACCATAAAGCATCTGCCAAACGTGCCCGGACCACTTTCTCATTGCCCAGACGGATGATCCCGGAAGCTTCCGGATCACCATTGGAGATAAAGACAAACTTGTTTGAGAGCTTACCACTGCGGGTATCCTGCACCGAAAAGTACTTCTGATTCTGACTGATGGTGGAGATGATGATTTTCTCCGGAAGTTCCAGATATTCAGGCTCAAATTCCGCCACCACAGCAGTGGGGCATTCGACCAAGTCGGTGACGGTTTCCACCAGTCTCAGGTCTTCCACCACTTCCAATCCGGATTCAGCACTGAAAGCTTGCTTCAAGCCCTGAATCAGCATATCCTTGCGCTTTGCTCTATCGGCAATCACAGCCACCTTTTCCAGCCTGGAAAAGTATTCTTCCCAGCTCTTGATTTCCAGCTTCTGATCCAAGCCCAAATACCGGTTTCCATAGCTGTAGTTTGATGAGATCAGACCGGAGCACTCCACCGGTAAAACCTCCCGGTTCCACAGCGCCAGAATCCAGCGCAGAGGACGGATGAAGCCCAAACGGCTACTGTTCCAAACCATCTTTTTGGGAAAGGGAATCTGGGGGATCACGGCTGTGAGCCAGGAGCGTATCATCTCGGAACTCAGGCTGCCCCGGATCTCCTGATCGAGGGCAACAAACTCACCCCGGTCATTAGTTTCATAGCTCAGATCCTTCAGCTCTGCCCGATTTTTTTTCAAAAAGCCCATGAGCGCCGGTGTGGGCTTGCCCTCAGCATCGAAGCATATGCCTTTTGCCGGACCGGTTTTGTGAGCTACCCTATCTGCCTGATGAGTATCCAGGGCTGTGCAGATCAGGGTGAGGCGTCTGGGGGTGGAGGCGGTGAAAACTTTGTCACAACTTAGAGACGCTGCTTTTAGCATCTTCTCAAAACTATCTTTCAGGAATGCTGCTGCCGGTTCTATGCTATCAGCGGGTATCTCTTCAACTCCGAGTTCAATCAATAAATCTGCTCTTTCCAATCAATCCTCATTCATCCCGGTATTCGCCGGAACGCTTAAAACTTATAATTCAAGCTCAACTGGTTCACCATTCCCAGGTCTCCGGTTGAACTTAGGCTATATGAGAGCTGATAATTATTCCAGTTCCATCCTGCTCCCAAGGATACACCGGAAGACCAACCCCAGGAACCTCCGACATTGGCATCTCCCCCATCGGAACGATATCCGCCCCGCAGGCTGAAGCTGGGATACAACAGATATTCCGCCCCCAAAGCGGCAACCAGGTTCTCGCCGGTGCTCTTGCTCAGATCGACACTGCCCAAAAGCTTGTCGTTCAAGCTGTATGTAAATCCGCCGGCAATAGTGAAGGGCAGGGATTCTTTGTAGCCTGTCTCGCTGTAGCTGCTAAGCTGAAATCCCAGATTCCTGAAACCAAGCCCCACTTTGATTCTTTCGTTGGCCGGGTGATGAATCAAGCCTGCATCCAAGACCACTGCCGCGGCAGATTGATCATCGATCTGGTCGTACACAATCTTCACAGACCCGCCCAAATCTATCATCGGGCTCACGAAACGAGCCATGCTCACTCCGGCAATCAGGTTTTGAGCGCCAAAAGTCTCCCCGGTTTCCACCAGATCACCTCCAGGGGAGATCTCGGTTCTTTCCATGGAGCCAAAATTCAGATACTTCAGCATGAATCCCCAGGCTATAAAGGGATCTTTGGCATACACAGCCTGCAGGGCACCTCCTTGAGTATCCACAAAATGATTGATATAAGTGGAGGAGACTTCTGAAGATGAAAGCCGGATGATCGAGGCAGGATTAAACTGCATGCCTTCCGGATTTTTCACCAGCCCCATCTGAGCTCCCGCCATGGCTTCTGCCCTGGCAGACATCGTGATCTTTAGCGGAGCGAAGCCTGCCGTTCCGGCATCTTCATTCACTGCAAAAAGGGGGCAAAGGAACAGCAGGCTAAGAGCCCAACTGAGCAATAATAGATGTTTCGATTTTCTTAACATTGGTAAAGAGCTCCTCTTCATCCTGAGAGCCGAGCAGTTCGGCCCGGGCTTCATCCTGGCGCAGGTATTCGGAAAGCGAGCGCAGGATCTTCATATACTCCTTGTTGGAGTTTTGAGGCACGGCGATCATAAAAACGATTCGCACGGGTAAATCGTCCATAGAAACAAAATCCAGAGGGGATTTGATCAGACATACTGCTATTTTGAGACAAGACACGGTGAGATCCCTGGCATGCGGGATGGCCACTTCTCTCCCGATTCCGGTGCTCATAATCTCCTCTCTGCCCTTAACGGCAGCAGCAAAACGATCCGGAAACAGCAGACATCCGCTTTCCGAAAGCATATTGACCATGTAGTTCAGGCAGTCCTTTTTGGTGCCGAAGTGATCTACTATCCTGACCAGGTCGGAGTGGAATAACTTATTCATTGTCTCACCATCATAACGATATTACTAGATTGGTCATTCTTTTTACTACAGGCTCTCACGTCAACCACTTTTAACGATCAAGCCCTCAATCTTTGGATAGCCTTGCTTCTGGATGGGATCTATCACGAAGTAAGGAGTGTCGATTCACTGAGTGGGACCATAATTCTGGCAATGGTTCCGCGGTTCACTCTGCTTTCCAGTTCCAGCTTTCCACCCAGTTGTTTGACGTAGGTTGCCACCAATGCCAAGCCCATGCCATTACCGGTCTCATGTGCTGTTCCAATGCGGTTTTGAGTGATCTCGCCCTGGATTATTTTGTTGATCATGGAGCGGGGCATGCCAATCCCCTGATCTTCCACTTGAATAAAGGCAAAACCTCCCTCTCTCCAAGCTCTGATCATGACGTTTTTGCCCTGATCTGAGTACTTTAGAGCATTTGAGATGAGGTTGCGTAGGATGGAATTCATGATCCTCAGATCGGAATAAAGCCTCATTTCGGGATCAATGCTCAGTTCGTAGCGTATCTGCTTATCCACAGTTTGCCTTCTGAGAGAATCCAGCACGTCTTCCACCAGCTTGGCCAGCTTGATCTGGGTATAGCGCATTCGTTTTCCCCCGGTCTGGATCTTGGACCACTCCAGAAGGTTGTCCAGATGCCCGTTAATCCGGTTTGCAGAGCTGTTGATCTGAGCACAGAAATCCAGAATCTGATCGATGTTTAGCCGTTCCCTATTTTCCTGCATGAATTCCGTGAGGCTGATGATGGCATAGATGGGATTTTGCAGGTCGTGAGCGATAATATTGAAAAACTTGTCTTTGAGCCTGTTGTGATAACCCAGCTCATCGGTTATGGCCTGCAATTCCTCCTCAACATATTTTCTGGAGCTGATATCGGCTATGAAGCCATCCAGGTAAACCGTATCCTTTGCATCATCAAAAACGGCATAACCCTGTTCCCAGACCCAGATAATCTGCTCGTCCTTGCGGGTGATGCGATACTCCATCTTGAAGCGGCTTCGGGTCTTCACCCCCTCTTCAACGGCGAGACGCACCAACTCCCGATCCTCCGGAACTATCAATTCATCGTAGGAGATATTCTTATTGTAAAGCAGCTCCTCCGGAGAGTAACCAGTGAGCTTGGCACAACCTTCCGAAAGGAAGAGCATGGTCCAATCCCCATCGTTGATACAACGATAGGCAATTCCGGGCAGATTGTGCATGATGTTGGTCATCAATTCCGGAGACAACAGATTTGTGGAGCAAGCTCCATCCTTCTCATAGGCTCTATAGATCGTGTTTTTCATATAAATCCTTTCCAAAAACTTACTATGGATCAGATAGAAAGGCTGTCAATAATTTTTTTCCTGGACTTGATTGGCCCAATGAAAAGAGTCACTGAAATCTGCAAATTGGGTCACCGAAAACTGCAAATTCCAAAATAGATACAAATCCAAGACTCTAAATACTACCTAACGAAACACGTACTGGTATATTGCATATATCATTACGGGAATTGTTATCTTGATTTGAAGCTGATTATAGTGACAACCACTTGGACAAAACATTGCCCGATTTGCAGGTTTTGGTGATCAAAACAATGAAATTTACTAAAACTATGTCCAAGTGGTTTTCTGCAAATGCTTTTCGGATATCCTATTCTCTCTTAGACTTACCTATTTTGTCCAAGTGATCGCTATTTGCAGATTTCAGTGACTCTTTATAACTACAGCGCCGGAGCTATAGAGATTCAACCACAAAAATACATACTCTGCTCACTTGGACAATTGTTGATACCACTATATGATGTACATAGTTTAGATGGCATGACTATGGAATTGGACAGTTGAAGAATTCACTGACTCAAATAAAAACGTTATGATGTGAATAGATCTTTGAACAGCTTGGCCAAAGCCAGAATCACGATGAAGAATTCCAGCCTACCCAATAACATAGAGGATGACATGATCCAGAGGATATGAACTGGCGTACTCGTCGTAGTAAGGCCAACCGATAACCCCACTGTTCCCAGGCTTGAGGCAAATTCAAACAGTGCTTCGCGCATACCATAGGTCGTACCTGTTAAAGGGTTAATCGAGCTGGAGATAACCAGAACACCCACTAGGTAAACGACCAAATAGAGAACCACGTAGTTTGAAACATTCAGCAGTTTCGAATCCCCCACATAATCCTTTTGTTCATTATCCCAGACATACGGCTTGTAAACAGCATTCTTGGGAATTATGCTCTTATGGATCTGCCACATTATGGATTTGTACATCAAATAAACTCTGTACTGCTTAATGCCACCTGCAGTAGAGCAGGCTCCTCCGCCCACAAGCATTAATAGAATTAAGACCAGAACGGATGAATCATTCCAATAGGGTTGATTGTAATTTGTTATCGAGAATCCGGTAGTCGTGAGTGCAGATATAGCCTCAAAGGCAGATACTCTGATTTGCCGCTCAAGCCCAGTGTAAAGTCTGGAAGCAGAAAAGAAGAATATGAAGCATATCGAGAGTATCGAAAGAACGCTGAACAGCCTGATTTCTCCATTTCTAACAACAGATAACATCCGGCGTTTAACCAACAGGTATGATGTGACAAAATTCATCCCGCCTAGGATCATCAAACTGATAGTGATCAGTTCAATCACAGGCGAATCGAAATACGCCATACTCGTTGCGTAATTGCCAAATCCTCCTGTGGAAATTGCCGTAAAACAATGTATCAAAGCATCGAAGAAACCCATTCCAGCCAATAGATATGCTATCACACCATAGATCAGATAGCCAGTGTACAAAGATACCACAATCCGGGATGACGAGGACACATTGGGTGTGATCAAGTTCCCCTTGCCCTCCGCAGAATATAGTTGATTTGCCTTGATTCCGGTCAGCGAAGCAATCACAATGATTGCCATTCCAGCGCCTCCCAAAAACTGAGTCCACCCGCGATAAAACAAGATGGTTTTGCTTACAGCATTCAAATCCAGCATCGACAGACCGGTTGTTGTCCATCCACTCACGGCCTCAAAATATGCTTGTGAGAAGCTAAGCTTGCAAGAGATTACAAATGGGATGGCGCTGAGCAGAGTTACCACTAACCATGTCAGAACAACAACAATGCTGCTTTCACCCAAGTCCAGGGCTTCCTGTTTGGCTTTTCTACCCCCAATTTTAAACAGAATCCCCACCAAAAAAATCAGGAAAGCCATTAAAAAGATTGGGAAGGACTCTCCGGATTCGTTTTGGTAGCAAAGCACTACAATCAGTGGGATCAACATCAATGCACTGATAAAGGTCAGAATAGAGCCAACATACCCGGATATCATCTGATACCTGACCCTAAGATGATGATTGCTTTGAATGCTCATGGTTAGGAAAAGAGGTTTAGAACAACGGAGTGATTGTCTGGAAGACTAAGCAAAAAGACATGATCGCCGGCAGTAATCGTTGTATTACCTCTGGGGATTATCACATCGTCATCTCTGAGAATACAGGTAACCAGGGCGGTAAAGGGAATAGCTATATCTTTCAATTCTTTTCCTGCACATCTAGCATCGGGTCTGATCTCCAATTCTGTCATTATTATTTTCCCTTCGACCACAGAAATCTGCTGCCGAATCTCGTCAAAGACCGATAAGTTCTCAATGCTATCTATCAAGAAGCGACAATTTGACACAGCTTTGACTCCCAGTTTGGAAAACACTTCCTCATTATCCGGATCGTTCACCACAGCCAACACTCTGGGAATCTGATAATATAGCTTGGCCATCTGGCACACAACCAGATTATCCTGATCCCGATTGGTCATGCCGATCAACAAACTGGCAGAATACACTCCCGCCTGAACCAAGTGATCAGGATTGGTGCAATCTCCGTTGATGACCAGAGCTTTCAGATACCTTGTGTAGTATTCACAGTCATTCGAATCTCGCGAGATAATGGCTACAGAGTACCCCTTTGAGATGAACCTCTTTGCCAAGAAATACAAACTGATCCCTGATCCAGCTATAATAACCTTCATACTCACCTCAGATACTGCCCTTAAGCAGACCGATAAAACTATCTGCCGCCAGAGTGACCGGGCAGATTGTCTGAATCCCCAAATCAGAGTATAGCTTCTGGCGATTTGGATTTGTCACCTTAACGAATACCTCTTTGATCAGAAACAATGTCTGGCAGATCTGAGCCAGCATGATATTCAGATTGTCATCATCAGTAACTGCGAGAACGATATCTGCCTTATCTGCTTTTGCTTGTTTAAGCACAAAGAATTCATTGGCATCTCCATGGATCTTGAATCCACTAAATTCAATCCCCAAACGGTCGAAGGCCATCTCATTGTTATCTACCATCACCACACTGTGACCCAATGAGCTGAGCTGATTTCCCAGATTTGACCCCAAGCTACCGCAGCCGATTATTATGATGTATTTATCTTTCATATATTTACCCAAAGATCATTCCCGAGCCTACTGAAAGCCCTCTCACTCTATCCAGGTTAAGCTTGGCATCAGCATTACTACGATCCAGGCTCAATGCCATTTGATAAGCCTTGATAGCAGAATGAATATCATCTGTTATCTCATACAAGACACCCAGGAAATTATAGCCTGCTGCGTTTTCTGGGTCGAGCTCTAGCGCTTCCTGTATCTTTAGGATAGCCTGCGAGTACTTTCTTTCCTTTGCATCAAGCTTGGCGAGCTCAAGCAGTGTCTCAAAACGGACAAGCTGTTGAGAAGAAATACTTCTCCTGGCAAGGATGTCATCGACCACTTTCCTGATGTGATCAGCGTCAAATGGCTTCTGGATGAAATCAACGCAGCCGTTCTTCATCGCTTCAACTGCTACATCGACGTTGCCATGAGCCGTTATCATCACCACATCAGACTCCAGGTCCATTTTATCAATCGCTTTTAAGACCTGTAGGCCATCCAGATCTGGCAAGCGCAGATCAAGGATCACCAAGTCATACTTGCTGCTCCCTATCAGCTCCAGAGCTTCTTTGCCACTTGATGCTGTTGATATCTCATATCCGGCTGTTTCCAAGGTTCTACTTAGCACTACCAGGATATTCTGTTCATCGTCAACTATGAGAATACGCGGAATTGTCATAATAACCTCACTATTGTGTTCCACTAGGATTGAGAGTTTTCTCATTAAATATACTGCTTTGCCCGGAATGAACTATCGGGATGGTAAAAGCAAACACTGTTCCCTTACCCGGCTCGGACTCCACCCAAATTGTACCCCCGTGAGCTCTGATGATTTCCTTACAAATCATCAAGCCCAAACCCGTTCCTTGGGCATCGTTCTGGCCGGGAATCTGCACAAACTTCTCGAATATCTTCTTCTGGAAGGATAAAGGAATGCCTACCCCATCATCTTTAATTGATACCACCACAAACTTTCCCGCAACCTCAGCATTCAGTTCAATCGTCCCCTTGTCTTTTACGGCCTTGATAGCATTCGAAAGCAGATTGCTATAGATCCACAGCAGCTTGTCTTCATCTGCGTTTACCAGTGGCAAGGCAGAGGCTGTGTAGCTCTGCACCAGAGTGATATTTTTTTGGGTTATTAGTGATTTGAAATTCAGACAGACCTGAGAGACAACAACACTCAGATCAACGCTTGTTATATTCAGATCAATCTTGCCTGCCTCAATTTTGGAAAGGTTCAGCAAGTCAGAGACCAAATTCTTCAATCTGACCACATCTTCTTTGGCAATATCCAGCAGTTCAGCATTGGCAGGGCTTATAGATTCAGACATTGATTCCCGCAACAGGTCTATACTCATGTTTATGCTTGTCAGAGGTGTTTTTAACTCATGGGAGACTATCATGACGAATTCACTCTTTAAACGTTCCAGCTCTTTGAGATCAGACACATCTCTGATGAGAAGCAGTGCGCCCAGAAAATCACCCTGCTCGGAGGCAACCGGAGAAAAGAAATACTGCAGAAACTGATCTTTTTTCAATGTAGTAATGTTGCTATTCTCATCCTGTTCAGGCGCTGTTGTTTCTTCGATACAGGCTTTCAACTGGGAAAACATCTTCTCGTTTTTTATGATCTCGAGGAAGTGATGGTTTACTACTTCACTCCGTTTCAACGCAATAAAAGATAAGGCCTGATCATTCACATCCAGGATACGATAATCTGTCCCAATAAACAGGATCCCGTCATTTATGGAAGAAAAAATGGCGTCGATCTTCTTCTTCTCCTCCAGAACAGCTTTCAAATTCATCTTGTTATACTCAGTCAATTTCTGAGTCATAAAATTGAACTTACTCACAAGTTCACCCAGTTCATCCGGACTAATGTAAGCAATCTGTTTGGAGTAGTCTCCTTTGGCCACATCCTGAGTTGCATCGACCAGTCTATAGATGGGGTTCACTATTCTGTTTGCCAAGCCATAGCTCAGCGTTAGTCCCAGCAGAAAGACCAAGACAAAGACCACGACCAGAGTTACGGAGCCTTGTCCGGCAATTCGTTGTGCCTTTGCACTCTTGGAAAACATTGCAGTTTGATTCACTTCCAGAAGTGAGTAAATCTTCTCCATCAAGCTCAGCCGGAGCCCCTCAACCTCATCAGGGTGCACAGAGCTTTGACCGGCCTGGTTATAAGAGTACTTGTTCAGCTCAATGATGTACCTTGTGTATTGCTCCTCAATGCTATCCAGTATCTGGGATTCTCCCGGTTCTGTGACATTATCTCTCGATCTGCCGAGCATTGCTGCAAAAGTCGTTTGGGCACTCAACTGCTTATGAACCAACAGGGAATCAACCCCTGCTTGACTAGGATGGGAATACCTATCGATCTCATTGACCTCCTGGAGCATCTCAATCGCGTAGATAATACTATTGTAGTTCATTTTCAGGATCTTATCGCTGGCTTCACCCAACCTCAAAATCACAATTCTGGACACCACGAATATTGTGGTGAGTAAAAGCAGAATAACCAAGAAGCTGGCAAAGACTTTGTTCTTGATGCTTTTACGAATGAATCGTGGTAGGAAGTTCATATATACTTCGCTACAATGGCCCGGATCTCATCTGGAGAAAAAGGCTTTTCAATGAAATCCAAAGCACCGGATTTGAGGCATGAAACAGCAGCCTCTATAGTTCCATGAGCCGATATAACAATAGTCTTTACCGATATGTCCAGTTCTTTCAGGGCTTCTATCAAGTCCAGCCCGGACATCCCCGGTAAACGGATATCAAGGATCATCAGATCATAAGGATAAATTGCCAAGCGGTCCAGTGCTTCTTCCGCACTGATAACCAAATCTACCCCAACCCCAAGAGCACTGAGACTCCTGGATAAAGTGAGCCTGACGTTCTTTTCATCATCAACGATAAGTATTCTTTTCATCACATACCTGCTATCTTGCTTAACAAATATACAGCAGCGGTCTCCCCCAATCAACCGAAGGAGGTCGTTTTGCCGATTTTTTCCACCAGCCAGCAACAACTTGCCGAAGCCATCGACCACAGGGGCGTCACCCTGACCAACTGGAAGGACTGGCGCTGGCAGCTGCGGCACTCCATCCAGACGATCGACCGGGTCGAGGAACTTCTCGACATCCACTTCGAGCCGGAGGAAAAAACCTGTCTCAAAGAGACCTTGCGCCGTTTTCCTTTGTCGATCACCCCTTACTATCTCTCCTTGGTCGACAGCGAAAACTTCCGCGACGACCCTGTCTTTCGCCAAGCCTTTCCTTCCCCCCGGGAACTGGAGATCGATGCCTGCGACCTGGCTGACCCCCTGGCCGAGGATCGGGACAGCCCAGCACCGGGAGTGACTCATCGTTATCCCGACCGGGTGCTGTTGCA
>JAZHDE010000235.1:0-13089 GCA_036584515.1 Candidatus Cloacimonadota bacterium
AGATCCAGAGCCCGGAGGTGGCAAGTTTTGGGCTGGGCAACTCTCCCAATCCCTTTAATCCCGAGACCCGGCTGAGCTTCATCCTGCCTCAATCCGGCAGAGTGCAACTGGATATCTATAACCTCAGAGGCCAGCTTGTGCGCAGGCTACTGGATACAGACAAAGAAGCCGGACATCACAACCTTCTCTGGGATGGCAGAGACGAGACAGGCAGGACTGTCGGTTCTGGCATCTACTTTTCCAGGATCCAGCAAGGCAGCAGAAACCAGGTTCACAAGATGATGCTGGTGAAGTGATGACATGGTGACGTGAGCTGCGCTGTTGTCGCTCGTGAACAAGCTACCGAATAGAACGCAGATGACATGATAAAGGGGGTCAACAGGATCAATAGAACTCTGATAACCTGATCTACCAGATTTGACTGATAGAATAGATCGCGGATTGGGCAGATGATTATGATTTACACAGATTTCTATCCTAATAATCCTATAATCATGAAATCCTTGTGGAAAGAAACGTATATCTCCTCGCCAACAATCTGCCGGTCTTGTCACTCGTCACTCGTTACTCTCTGATCACTGAACACTGATCACTGTTCTCTGTTCTATGTGGTAGAATCTTTTGCTTGACATATACCTGCCTTCTTCTTTTATGGCAGAAGTAGATAAAGTGGTTGAAAAACCATGGTTTTAGAGTTGATATAGATCGCATTGCGAGAATGGATAGCTACATCGATAGCTATTTTTTTTGATACAAATTTTGTAAGATTAATGAGGCCGGAAGATGGAATATTACCGAACACAGATGGAAGAACTCGCCAAGAAGATATGTGCAGAGATGCACCTTGCCCTCTATGACATCGATGAAAAGATGAGCAACAAGGGTAGGATCTTCACAATCTATCTGACCAGGATTGGTGGGGTTACTCTGGACGAGTGCGCCCGCTTCAGTCGTAAGCTGAGTGAAGTTCTGGATGAATTGGACATCATTCCGGATAGGTATTTTATGGAGGTATCTTCTCCCGGATTGGAGCGTCCACTCAAGCTGAAAAGCCATTATGTGAGCGCTATCAATGAGAAGATTCTGGTGCAATGGACCGATATCGAAAAGCGTTCCACCATGGGAACTCTTCTGGAAGTCGATCAGGATCACATCCTGCTGGATGATCGGGGCACCAGGCTGGAGATTCCCTTCAAAAGCATTAACCGTGCAAAGACCATATTTTTGGATAACCCACAACAGAGAGGTGAGAGAGAATGAGCAGCAATATACTTGATGCAGTAGTTAAACTGGCAGCTATCAAGCAATTGGACAAGGAACTGATTCAGGAAATCATCCTGGAATCCATCACCGGCACCCTGAGCAAAAAGCTGCTTCCGGAAAATGAACTGGAAGTCTTCACCGATGCCGAAAGCGGTTCAATCAAGGTCCGTTTTCTCTGTCAGGTTGTGGAGATTGAAGAAAACTTGGGTCAGATTTCTCTGGCAGATGCCAAGGCGGATTTTGACCGCAGTGCCACTCTGGGCGAGTATATCCGTAAAGAGATGTTTCTCAATGAGTTTGAGCCCAAACTTGTGAAAGTGGCCCAGAAAAACATCATGGACCGTATCCGCAAGCTGGAAGACGAACGCATTCAAAACGACTTTAGCAAACAGAAGCATACCATTGTGACCGGAAAGGTCAAGTCTATAGACGATAACGGTGGCTACCGCATCGATATCGGTTTTTCCGATGCTCTGCTGCCGGTGGACGAGCAGATTGAAAACGAATTTTACCGCGTGGGCGATAACATCAAGGCCTATGTGATTAATATCCGCAGCCGAGAGACTGGTGTGATCGTGATTCTCTCCCGCACCAATCCGGAATTTGTGAAGAAGCTCTTTGAAGCCGAGATCCCGGAGATATTCAACGGACAGATCAGCGTGATGAAGATAGTTCGTGAGCCCGGGATTCGCACCAAGATTCAGATTCTCACCAATGATCCCAAGGTGGACCCCATTAGTGCCTGCATCGGAGTCAAGGGTACCAGGATAGATTCCATCCGCAAGGAACTCCATGGAGAGCAGATTGACATCGTGGTCTTCAACGACGATCAGGAGCAGATGATAGTCAACGCTCTGGGTGTGGAAAGCATCAAGAATGTGATCCTGGAGCGCAATCGCACCGTGAGTGTGATTGTGAGTGAAGCCGATAAGATCACCGCCATCGGCAAACAAGGCAAGAATGTGAAGCTAGCTGCCAAGCTCACAGGCCTGAAGATAGATATCTTTACCCAGGCAGAATTTGATGAAAAGAAAGCCAAAGAACGCCGCACCGTGAGTCATGTGACAGAGCTGGATGGTGTCACACCCAAGATTGCAGAGATTCTGCGTCATGCGGGCTACACATCTGTCCAGGATGTCTTTGCTGCGTCTTTGGAAGAGCTGACCAATCTGGAAGGATTGGGTCAAAAAACTGCTGAACGACTCAAGGAAGCTTCCAAGTATTTCTGATGCCAAATAGAAGTAGCAAAGCGGATCACTCACCCACCCGAACCTGCGTTGTCTGCAAAGCCAAGCGGGAGAAGGCGGAGCTCTTGAGCTTCTATCTTCTCGAGGGGGGATTGGTGATGGATCTGAGCGGAAAGCTGCAAACCAGAAAGAACTACGTTTGCTACCGGGGAGAATGCCTCGGCAGCTTGGATAAATGGAAGCTGAGATATAAAAAGAAACTCAAGGTTACAAAAACCAGACAAACAGGAGAATCAAGCCGATGAATAAGGCCAAAATGATCAATCTGCTGCAGTTTGCCCGTAAAGCAGGCAAGCTGGTGAGCGGTTATGATGCCACTATCAGGGCCTTAAACCGGGATACGGTTCATCTGGTTGTTTCCGCTGAAGACTCCTCCGAGCGCACGCTCCGGAATCTTGAGCATGCACTGGAACCGCTGAAAACCAAAGTGAAACATATAAGCTTTGGTAGCCAGAACGATTTAGCCTTAGCCTTGGGTTTACCGGAAACTGCGGTTTTTGGAGTATTGGACAAGAATTTTGCCGGCAAAATAGTGGAATATTGGCAGGCAGAGGATTAATGGAGGAACCTTGCAAATACGAGTACATGAACTAGCCAAAGAGCTCAAGATCAGTGCCATGGCTCTCAAGAAGCACCTGCTTGATCTGGGTGTGGCCACAAAGAGTCATATGAGCTTAATCGATGGCGAGGTCGCCGAAAAGATCAGATCGAAATTCAACGAACAGATCAACGCAGAAAAGAACGCAGAGAAAGAGCGTAAACGTCTGATCGATATGAAAAAAGAACGTGCCCGTCAGGCTGCCCATCCCGAACCCGAACCGGTTCGTGAACCCAAACCAGAGCCTGTGCCGGACATTGTGATCCCGCAAGAGATCCAGGATTCCATTAAAGCCGCAGATCTGGAAAGAGCTGCTGCTCCCAAACCAGAACCAAAGCCTGAACCAAAGCCGGAACCTGTTCCTGCTCCCAAAGAAGACCCCCAACCGGAGCTCAAGCCGGAGCCTGTTGCGCATCAAGTTGTCAAGCCTGAACCCAGGCCTGCCCCCGAGCGCAGAGAAGAAGCTCCCAGAGCTAGTCAGCCCTCCACACGCAGGGACGACACACGTCGTGCTCCGGATTCGGGATACACCCCCAGAACCGGTACGGGTTATCAGGGCAGACAGCCTTCTGGGCAGTCCGGACCTGGTAGTAAGAGACCTTATGACAATAGGAAGCCAGCCCCTACAGGCGGGCCAAGAGTTGCCCCGGTTGTTCCCATTGAGCCTCCAAAACCCGGAGACGAAGAAAAGAAATTTGGCAAAGCCAAGGTTAGTCATGAAGAATTGGGCGATAAGAGCAAGCACAAAAAAGCTTTGATCACCAGTACCAAAAAAGGCAAGACCAAGACTGCAGCTCCCGTAACCATCGATGAAGCCGAGGTTGCCCGAAGCATCAAAAAGACCCTGCAAAAGTCCGGGAAGAAGAAAAAGTATCATCGTGAAGCTCAGGCTGCCAGCTTGGAGAGAGTCGGCACAGAGATTGTGATCCGGGAATATACTTCCGTGAGCGAGCTTGCCAAGATTATGGGCGTGGGACCCTCCGAGATCATCTCGAAGTTCTTTGCTATGGGGCAATTGGTCACGATTAACCAGCGCTTGGACCGTGATTCACTGGAGATGATCTGTGATGAATTCAAGGTGGAATTCCGCTTTGAAGATGAATACGGCACAGATATCATCGGCAAAGATAAAGAACAGTACGAAGAAATTGAGGGAAGCCTTCGGCCTCCTGTGGTGACCATTATGGGTCACGTTGACCATGGCAAGACTTCCATTCTGGATTATATCCGCAACACAAACGTGGTGGCGGGGGAATCCGGCAGTATCACTCAACATATTGGTGCCTATCAGATAGATGTGAATGGGCACAAGATCACCTTCCTGGATACGCCCGGTCACGAAGCCTTCACGGCCATGCGTGCACGGGGTGCCAATGCCACGGATATCGCGGTGATCGTGGTTTCTGCCGCAGAAGGCGTGAAACCTCAGACCAAAGAAGCCATAGACCATGCCAAAGCTGCAGGCGTGAGTATTATCGTGGCTATAAATAAGATAGACTTGCCGGATTCCAATGTGGACAGAGTAATTGCTCAGCTATTGGAAATGGGTGTTTATCTGGAGCAGTACGGTGGAGAGGTTCCTTGGTGCAAGACTTCGGTCGTTACCGGAGAAGGCATCCTGAACCTGATCGAAATCATTCTGCTCAATGCTGAGATGATGGAACTCACCGCTCGCACCGAAGTTCCTGCTGAAGCAGTTGTGATTGAGGCAGAGAAAGATCCCCGAATGGGAGCAGTTGCCACCATTCTGATGCGGGAAGGATGCTTGAAGCGTGGAGACATCGTGGTCTGCGGAGCAACCAACGGAAGAATTCGTAAGATGGAAAACGAGCGGGGCGGAGAGATTAAGGAGCTGGGACCTTCAGATGTTGCCAGAATCTATGGCCTTTCCGACACACCCAAAGCCGGCGATATGCTAAATCAGGTTGATTCTGAAAAGACTGCCCGCAGCATCAGCACAGAGCGTCAGCAGATCAGACTTGAGCGGGAGAAATTCCAGAACAAGTCCTCCCTGCAAAACATCTTTGCCAGGATCAAAGAAGATAAGATCAACGAACTCAACATCATCCTGAAGGCAGATACAGACGGTTCCGCCGAAGCTCTGGCAGATTCCTTCTCCAAGCTTTCCAACGAAGAAGTGGCAGTTAATATCATTCACAAGAGCGTGGGTGGAATCAGTGAAGCAGATGTGAGTCTGGCTTCTGCCTCCGATGCTATCATCATCGGGTTCCATGTGCGTGCCTCGCAACAGGCTCGCAGAATGGCCGAAGATGAAGGAGTGGAGATCAAGATTTATCAGATCATTTACGATGCCATAGACGATATTCACGATGCCCTGGAAGGTATGCTGGCTCCCGAATTTGAGGAGCTGATCCTTGGTAGCGCCACTATCAAGCAAGTCTTCAAAATCAAGAAACTGGGCACCATTGCCGGTTGTCAGGTTGATAAAGGCGTGATCAGACGTGGATCCAAGATTCGGGTCTATCGTAATGATGTGCTTTTGGCAGAAGACGACCTTAGCTCTCTGAAACACTATTCAGACGATGTGAAGGAAGTAAAAGCAGGCACAGATTGTGGACTTTCCCTGGCCAAGTTTACCGATCTCAAAGAAGGGGACGTGCTGGAGTGTTACACGGTTCAGCAGGTTGCCAAGAAGCTATAATTCAAGAGGATAGATGAAGTCTTTTCGAATACCCAGGTTGCAGGAAGAGCTCAAGAAGATCTTTAATATTGCTCTGACTCAGCAGATCAACGACCCCAAGCTGGCCTGGGTGAACATCACAGAAGTGATTCTTTCCAAAGATCTTCGCTATGCCAAGCTCTATTTTTCCCATTACAATAACCCCGCCCGGCACGAAACGATTCAGCAACTGCTGACCAAGAGTTCCGGATTCTTTAAAAAACAAATTGCAGGAGCAAAACTGATGAGAACAATACCCGAGTTATCCTTCTTCTACGATGAAACAGAAGATAAAGCCGAAAAGGTGGATATGCTTCTGGCCGGTCTCAAGGACGAATGGGACGATGGCGATTATGATCCGGATATTGACATAGACGAGCATCTGGACGACGAGTTCTATTTTGATCTGGATGATGAGGAAGAAGATTACGACTTCGATTTCGAAGATGAAGACGAGGATGAGGACGAGTAATCCCAGCACCACAATACACTTTAAATCGTCGTAAGCACGGCGATTTTTCTTCTATATGATGAGATTATCTGAGCTCAGGCGTAGCTTTTGGCAAGCTGCAGGAAATACTGCCACAATAGGCATCATGTCTCATATCGAGCCCGATGGCGATGGTTTTGCTGCCAGTTTGGCATTGCAGGAATTGCTGTGGGCACGTGGTTACCGGAGCGATATCGTGGTCGATGAGGGAGACCTGAGAAGGTTTGCCCATTTGATGGAAGGTGCCAAGCTCGTAAGCTATTCTCCCCGGCTCAGCTATGAGATGCTGGTGATATTGGATTGTAATAGCTACGACCGTCTGGGTGACCGGGCAGCGCTTATTCCCCGTGCAGACAAGCTCTTTCTCTTTGATCACCACATTCCTGAAGGAGAGCTCATCACAGCCGACTGCAGCTTCATCGATAAAAGCTTTGCTACAGCGGGCCTGATTCTCTTTGAAGCCTTTAAAGAGGATATCCTGGCATTGGACGATGCAGAGAAGATACAGATCGGTAACTGTCTATATACAACAATCCTGAACGATACCAACAACTTTGTGAATGCCAACACCGATTCCGCAGTCTTTCGCTATGCTTCAGAGATCACGGAATTGGGCATCAAACCCCACGAGCTCTATAAGGTTTTCTTCCTCAATCAATCCGCCTCAGAGATGAGATACGTGGGCCAATCTCTGGCTACGATCGAGCTTCATCTGGATAGCAGAATCCTGGTTCTCTATTCTGATCTGGCAATGCAAAAGGAGAATCAGCTCAGCCCTGATTCCATCATGAGCATCACCCGCTACGTTCAAGGCGTGAAGGATATTGAGGGGATTGTTTATCTACGTGAAGATGCTCCCGGAGAATACAAGGTCAGTATGCGTTCCGTGCATCTGGATGTGAATAAGGTCGCCCGAAAATACGGGGGCGGAGGCCATCGTAGTGCTTCCGGTTGCTCTATGAAGGGAGAACTGGAAGAGGTGCGTCAAGTAATCCTTGCAGACTTGGCAGTTCAGCTCCAATCCAACTAAGATATGTCCAGAAGCTCCGGGTTCTTACTTATTGACAAACCAGAAGGAATCAGTTCCTTCACGGTGATCAGGGAACTCAGGAGGGTCACCGGGATAAAGGCTATTGGGCACACGGGCACGCTGGACCCCTTTGCCACCGGGCTGTTGATCTGCTGCTTGGGTGCTTGCACCAGGCTGGCGCAGTATCTGGAAGCAGAAAGCAAAGTTTACCAAGCCACTTGCGAGTTTGGACACGAAACCGATACCGGAGACACCGAGGGTGAGATCGTCTGTCGAGCTGAGTTGCCCAACCAAGTTCCCAACGCAGAAGAACTGATTGAAGCTGTACTATCCTTGAAGAGCTTGGCTGTGCCTGCTTACTCCGCTGTAAAGATAGCCGGGAAACGTGCTTACCAATATGCCAGAGAAGGCATCCCGACTGAGATTCCCGATCGTGAAACCCAGATCAGCAGCTTTGAAATCCTGGAGCTCACCCGGGAGAGGATCAGCTATCGCTGCAGGGTCTCCAAAGGCACCTATATCCGCAGCCTCAGTCAGTGGCTGGCCAAAGAATGTGGCACACTGGGAAACACTATCCAGCTCCGCCGAGTTGGCATTGGAGAGCTCAGGATTGATGCCGCGGCAAGACTGGACGAAATAGACGCATCGAACTGGGAAGATTATCTCCTGAATGCCAAAGCTCTGCTTTCAGATAAGTCCTCAAACACAGTTAATCCTCAACAAGCCATAGACTTGCATCATGGAAAAAGCATAGCATTCCCGGGAGAGGATCAGGAGCATCTCTTTGTCTATTCCGAGGATGGATTCCTGATCTCTATCTGCTCACTCAAAGATGCAATTCTAAAGCCCAAACAGAATTTTCCATATGTCTAAAGTACTTACCATTGGCAATTTTGACGGGTTGCACCTGGGGCACAAAAAGCTGCTCGAGACCCTCACTCACGAAGCAGAGAAACGCCGGCTTCCCTCCTTGGTGATAAGCTATTACAATCATCCTGCCGAGATCCTCTTTCATCCCAATCAGCCTATGCTGCTCAGTTCCACTGAGGCAAAGCTGCAAGGCATTCGGGAACTGGGAGTGGACGAAGTGGAACTGATCCGTTTTGATGAAGAATTTGCCTGCACCAGTGCTGAAGATTTCCTGCAGAAATATCTGATTCCAAAGCACGATCCCAGCCTCATTGTGGTGGGCTTTGATTCTCACTTTGGGCACCAAAGACAGGGGAATTATGAGTTTCTGAAGGAACATTGCCAATCCTGTCACTATGAACTAATCTACATAGAGCCGGTGCTTTATGAGGGGGTTCCCATCAGCAGCAGCCTGATCCGTGCGAAGCTGCGGGCCGGAGAGGTCGAGACTGCCTCCCGTCTGTTGGGCAGGCCTTATTCACTGGAAGGAACCGTGGTGCACAGCAAAGGTTTGGGCACCAAGCTTGGCTTCCCAACGGCAAATCTCAAGCTGCACAGCTCTCATATACTCATTCCTGCCTCAGGAATCTATCTTTCCGAGATCAGTTTTGGTGAGACCAAAGCTTTTGGATTGACAAATATCGGGACAAGTCCAACCGTGAAACAAGACGGGAAAATCGAGATAGAGACCTTCATTATCGATTTCAAAGAAGATGTTTACAAACAGAATATGGTTGTGAGCCTTCTGCAAAGAATCCGGGACGAAAAGAAATTCTCCGGATTGGGAGAGCTCACGAATGCCATGCGGCAGGACCTGGAAACGGCAAGAGCCATAATCGGGAGTCAGCGATGCGAGCAGTAAATCAAATGATCCTCATAGTTTGCCTGCTATTAACAATGGGCGGGCTATGGGCACAGGCCGCCATAGGATACCTCCCGGGTTCCGGGGAGCAGATTCAGGCTCAGCGGGATTATAGCTTTTTCTATCACGGCAATACTGAGGATTTGCACTGGTATGGAAGCCCGCAATGGGCAGTGCTTTTTGATTTTGACGAGGTCTATCCCACTCTTTCCCTATCCCAGTTTGCCATCGAATCTGCTCAGATCTACTTTCCGGTGACCGGGCATAATGCCAAGGTTGAGCTCTTTACGGATTATCAGGGACAGCCTCAACAGCGGGTGGGAGTTTCCGAGCAGATAGTTACTCAGAACCTGATGCAATTTGATTTTGAGACCACGATTCAGACGGAAAAGATCTGGGTTATCCTCTCTTATAATGCCAGTTATCAGGGTCCCTTTGTGGCTGCTTCCTGGGGTGGTGGCACTCATAGCTATTACTTGAACCAGAATTTCGACGTTCCCTTCTTCCAAAACATGGCCAATGCCGGCTTTAACTGCGAGTTCCTCTTTGGCGTTAAGGGAGAGTTCCTCATCCCGAACCAGGACTTGGAGCTAAAGTCCTTTGAGCTCAGCGGAGATAAAAACCCGCGCTCGAACCTTCGGCCTCAGTTTACTATCTATAATCACAGCAGTCAGACCATCTCAGCTGCCCAAGTGCAGATTCAGATCAGCTCTCCCAGTGCAGCAGATTTCTCATTGGCAGACAACATTCCCATTATGGAATCCATCCCTCCCCAAACGGAATACGTGTTCAATCCGCTTTTACCTGCTTACAGCTCTTATGTATTCAACTTGGCTCAGGAACCTATGCAGATCAAGGCCAAGGCCATCCTCAGCAGTGAACTGAGTGAGCAGGACACGCTTTTTAACAATAGCAAAACCCAGTATTACAACATATTCGATCAGATCAATCCGGTTTATCTGGTGGAGAATTTCATTCGCAACGACGAACTAGACCAGATCAGGCAGGCTCAACAGGATCACTTCTTTGATGGGCTGCATTCGCTTTACTACTATCCAATTCTGTCCGATAGTCTTTCCAGCTTGGGATCAGCCCGCAGGCATCAGTGGTATTCGCTGTTCTCCACACCAGTTACTATTCTGGGAGGACAGGAGATGATCTTTGGGTATGGCTCTTCCTACGAGGATAGTTTTGTGGATAAGCTATCTTACTTCGATAGTGATTGGACCTTTATCAGCTCTTCATCCTGCACTTTTACTCTTCCGGCTCAGGGCGAGAACCTGCAGATAGAACTGAACCTCACCAATGGCGCTACGTATTTGTTCAATAGTGCTATTGATCCAAACCTAATGACAGATTCCCGGCTCTTTGCAGCTTTCTTTCGCAAGGACGCAGGATCGGATGATGGGGTCTACCGTTTTGAGCGCTGGATAGCCTTTGGGGATACGGTCTCTGCCGCTTTTGCTCCGGGACAAAGCCTCAGAAAAAACTACACAACTTCTCTGAGCAATCTGGATTTGGTGGATTTGGGTGAGAATTTCCGCCTTTATTATTGGCTGCAAGCCACAGGAGGGGGGAAGGTCCATTATTCCGCATTCTCACAGGTCAGCAGTTACCTCTCGGGCGAGAGCGATCATGTAGTTTCCGTTCGAAGCAGAATATACCCCAATCCGCTCAGAGCTTCAGAGACTTTGCAGATGGATCCGGACAGTAAGTATTTAAACTGGAATCTGGAGCTTTTTAACCTCCGGGGCCAGAAGATATACCACAGCCAAAACAGAATTGGTAAGACAGAGCTGGATTCCGCTCTCTTTGAGCGCAGCGGCATCTATTTCGTCAGAATTTCAGGAAGGGACTCCTTTGGCAACAGTTTGGTTGAGACCCGGAAGATAACAGTATTTAAATGAAGGATTTATGGAAAACAATATAAAGATAGTGGATTTACAGAGCTACGTCGGTCAGGAGATCACCAGTTTCTATCTGGTGGCGGAGAAAGAACTCAGAGAAGGCAAGAACGATCATTACCTGCGCATGAAACTGCGGGATAAAAGCGGTAGTGTGAGTGCTAATATCTGGAAGGATGCCAAGAAGGCAGCCGAAGGATTTGAGGCCGGTGATGTGATCAAAATCAAGGGCAATGTGGTAAGCTACAAGGGCCAGATTCAGATCAGCGTTACCAAGACCCGCTTTGCCGATCACTCTGAATATGATATCAACGAGTTTCTTGCCACCAGCAGCCGTAATCCTGAAGAGATGGCAGAAGAACTCATCAAGATCATCGACAGCCTGCAGAATCCATTTTTAAGCAAGCTTTTACACTCCATCTTCGACGATCAGGATTTCTTTGCCCGCTATCTGAAAGCCCCTGCAGCCAAGAGCTGGCATCACAATTATATCCATGGCCTCATCGAGCACACTCTTTCAGTGGCAGGTCTGTGCAACTACGCCTCGGGTGTTTATCCCGTGGATCGCGATCTTCTGATGAGCGGAGCTTTGCTGCACGACGTTGCCAAGGTCTTTGAATACGACAATTCCAATGCCATAGAGTTCACCGATATTGGCCGCCTGATCGGGCACCTGAGTCTTTCGGATCAATTAGTCTGCGAAAAGGCTTCCCGTATTCCAGGTTTTCCTGAAGAAGTCCTGCTCAATCTGCGCCACTTGATTCTTTCCCACCACGGGACCTACGAAAACGCCTCTGTGAGGCTGCCTCAGACCATTGAAGCCGTTGTTCTGCACCATTGTGATAACCTTGATGCCCAAAGCACGGGAGTCGCGCAGGTGATTACCGCCAGTCCGGATAATGCCGTCTGGAGCGAATTTGACCGCTTGAACAACCGTTACTACCGTATCTATCGCCCCGGTAACTAATGTTTCAGGTCAGTGTTCTGGCCAGCGGGAGCAAAGGCAACAGCCTGCTGGTGCGAAGTGATAATTCTGCCATTATTCTGGATGCTGGCATCTCTGCCAAGCGGATCTTTGCTGCTCTGGAAAGCTTTTCTATTGATCGGGAGATGGTTCAAGCCATCCTGATCAGCCACGAGCACTCCGATCATTGCGGCTCGGCTGGGGCTCTTTCACGTATGCTGAAGCGTCCCATCTACATAACTCGGGATACCTATAGCTATTCTGTTCATAAACTCGGGAATCTTTATGACCGGATAGAGTTCTTTCGCTCTGGTGATGAGTTTCGGATTGGAGAGATCATCTGCGAGCCCTTTAAAAGCTCTCACGATGCCATTGATAGCTGCAACTTCATCTTCACCAGCCCGGCTTATGCCGGTAAGAAGTTGGGTGTGGCCACCGATTTGGGCTATCCTATGAAACTTACAGAGTTTAAGCTGAATAGTAGCACGACATTAGTCCTGGAAAGCAATCACGATGAACAGATGCTGAAAGACGGACCTTACGAGCCCCATCTCAAGCAGCGAGTAAAGAGCCAGAAAGGGCATTTATCCAATAAACAGGCAGTAGGCCTAATCAGCCAGATTTACCATGCCGGGCTCCAAAACCTGGTGCTGGCGCATCTGAGCGAGATCAACAACCATCCCCATCTGGCGCAAAGGACTATGCAGGAATATCTGGATAGTATCCGCAGCGAAGTATCTCTCTACGTAGCCTCACCCAGTGAGCCCACTCCCCTGATCAACATATAGAAGCCGTTCCCTCTGGAAAGCCACCGAATAGAACTCCAATGAGAGTGGAAGCGACATCTTGTCGCTTTTGGGGCTTGACCCGGGGTTCCGTTCCTCCACCCCAAATAACCGCAAGCGGTTTCCGGGGAATCCGGTTGCTCCACCCCGGGCTATAGAATATCGCTCCTCCGGAGCTTGCGGGCAGACACACTGGTCTGCCCCCTACAGGTTAATAGTGAAAAGTTAATGGTGAACAGAGGTGAGCCGCAGTCTCCCAGCTTCGCACTTAAGCTCTTGTCACTCGTCACTTCCTAATACAACAAAGCTGGAAATGACTTCCTCCCGCGCGCGGTGGTACATTGTTCACACCTACTC
>JAZHDE010000236.1:0-13024 GCA_036584515.1 Candidatus Cloacimonadota bacterium
AGCAGCTTAGCTCTCACTCCTAGCTCTCCTGTTCAACACAATAGTCATAACATACTATAGGGCAAGTTTATCCTTAGCTTTCGCTAAAGATTCGCTAAGGGTTCGTTAAAGCAACGCTAAAGCAGCGAATGAGGGAGCAGAGGGAAGATGCAAGTCAAGCAGCGATAGCATCACAGGCTATCACACCCACCAGTCCAAAGCCTTCTCCACACTTTTTTCTTGTCTTCTTGCCAAAATACCCTATCCTTTTAGTAGGATATAAAAAATCAGAAGGTGGTTACCAATGTTCGATATAGATAAACTTAAAGCCTACAGTCCATTAGATAATAAGATCTATCAAGTCCTGGATGACAAAGGCAAGCTCCTGGACAAGAAGTATCAGCCCTCTCTAACTGACGAGGAACTGGTGCAAGCCTATAAAGACCTGCTCTTTGAACGCACTGCAGACCAGATGTCTGTGAGCTATCAGCGTCAGGGCAGGATGTTCACCTATCCTCCCAATCTGGGTCAGGAAGCCATTCACATCGCTGCAGGAAAGGTTATTATGGAAGAGGACTGGTTTGTCCCTGCTTTCCGTGAGCTGGGTGCCTGGCTCGCCAAGGGTGTAAGCCTAAAAGAGATCTTCCTGTATTTCAAAGGTAGTGAAGACGGCTCCCGCTTCGTGGATGCCAATCGTATGCTGCCTGTCTCCGTGCCCATCGCTTCCCAGCTTGTCCACGCAGCGGGTTTGGGCTATGCCATGAACTATCTGGAAGAAGAAGCTGCGACCTTTGCCTTTGTGGGTGATGGAGGCACTTCCGAGGGTGATTTCCATGAAGCTCTCAATTTCGCCGCTGTGTGGGATGCTCCAGTGGTTTTCGTGGTGCAAAACAACCAGTTTGCCATCTCCGTGCCCCTCAAGATGCAGACCAGATCGATCAACCTGGCAGTCAAAGGCATTGCCTATGATGTAGAATCCATCCTGGTGGATGGCAACGACTTCCTGGCAATGCACGATGTGCTCTCTTTTGCCAGAAAGCATGTTATGGAAAAGAAGCGTCCTTTCCTGATTGAAGCCCGCACCTACAGACGAGGCGCTCATACGACCTCAGACGATCCCACCAAATACAGAACTCAAGAAGAAGAAGATGCCTGGGCATTGAAAGATCCTCAGAAGCGTTTGCAAGCCTATCTGATCAGTAAGAAGCTCTGGGACCCCAAACAGGAAGAGGAGCTCATCGCAGGCTTCAAAAAGAAGATCGATGCGGAGTTCGAGGCTGCGGAAGCAGTGACCGAAACTCCTCTGGATGATATCTTTGACTATATGTATGAGACTCTTCCGGATGAACTGGAGCGCCAAAAGAACATTGCAAAAAATGCTGCGGGAGGTGTGAAATGAAAGTGATGAACTTGGTACAAGCTATTAATGACGCTTTGGATATGAAGCTCAGTGAAGATAAGAACGTGGTGGTCTATGGTGAAGATGTGGGCGTCGAGGGTGGAGTCTTCCGCGTCACAGAAGGTCTGCAAGCCAAGCATGGAGCGAAGCGCGTCTTTGATTCTCCCCTGGCAGAGTCCGGCATTGCCGGCTCAGCTCTGGGAATGGCGATTGCAGGAATGAAACCAGTGATCGAGATGCAGTTTGATGGCTTTGTGCTGCCTGCCATGAATCAGATCATCTCACACATTGCCCGCTTCCGCAACCGCACCAGAGGCAAGTTTAACGTTCCCATGGTCATTCGTATTCCCTACGGGGGTGGGATCAACGCCCTGGAGCATCACTCCGAGAGTCCTGAAGCCTATTTTGGGCATACAGCAGGCTTGAAAGTAGTGATCCCCTCCACCCCTTACGATGCCAAAGGCTTGCTCATCGCTGCCATCGAAGATCCTGATCCAGTGATCTTTATGGAGCCCAAACGCATCTATCGAGCCATCAAGCAAGAAGTTCCCGAAGAGCATTACAGCATTCCCATCGGTAAAGCCAAAGTTCTTTCACAGGGAACTGATATCACCGTGATTGCCTATGGTGCGATGATCAGAGAAGTGCAGAAGGCAATAGTGCTGGCCAAAGAGCAGGGTATCAGCGTGGAACTGATTGATCTCAGAAGCATCTGGCCTATAGATCGTGACACTATTCGTGAATCTGTGCGCAAGACTGGACGCGCCCTGGTGGTCACTGAGGCTGCCCAAAGCTATGGTCCTGCAGCCGAGCTCATCAGCATTATCAACGAAGAAGCCTTCCTCACCCTGGAAGCTCCCCCTTCCCGTTTGACAGGCTACGATACCGTGATCCCCCTTCCCATGGGTGAAAAGCACTATATGATCAGTCCGCAACGTATCTTCTCTGAGATACAGCGTTTGGCAAAGTATTAAGGAGAAAAGAGATGCGTTATATATTTAAGTTCCCCGATATTGGTGAAGGCCTGGAAGAAGGCAAGATCGTAGAATGGTATCTGGAAAAGGGACAGACTGTCTCCTCCGGAGATCCCCTGCTCAAGATGGAGACTGACAAAGTGGTCACAGATATTCCCAGTCCCAAGACAGGAGTGATCGTGCAGCGCTTTGGCTCCGTTGGCGATGTCGTAAAAGTTGGAGCAGCACTTGTTGAGCTCGAGATCGAAGGTGTCTCTGCAGCAGAAGCTGTGGAGATCAATCGTCAACGCCCTGAACCTGCCAGCAGTCAAATGGTGGAAGAGAAAGGCTTTGGAGTGGTTGGCACCATTGAAGTTGCCGGTGATGGGGCGTATCTTCCTGCCAGTGGCGAAGGTATTGCCAGTGCAAAGGCTCCTGATACTGCAAAGCCCGATCGCAAAGCTCTTGCCACCCCTGTGGCTCGTGCCATGGCAAAAGAACTGGGACTGGATATCAACAGCATCCCAGGAACAGGTCCTGTGGGCAGGGTAACCAAAAAGGATATCGAGGCCTATCAATCTTCCCGCAGTTATCTAAGTTCCTCTTCCGCTCCTCAAGCCAGCCCTGCTCTATCTGAAGAGAGGGTAACAGTTGTTCCCCTTTCCATGATCCGCAAGACCATTGCCCGTAATATGAGCCGTTCCAAACAGAATGCTGCCCACATGTCCGTGATGGATGAGGTGGAGGTGAGTTCTTTGGCAGAGGCTCGCACCAAGCTCAATGAGAAGCTGAAAGACTCTGGACAGAAGCTCAGTTACCTGCCTTTTGTGATCAAAGCAGTAGCCTTGGCACTGAAAGAGCATCCCTCTCTGAATTCAGAATTGGATTTGGAAGGTGGACGCTTGCTATACAAGAACTATTACAACATAGGGATAGCAGTGGATACGCCTGATGGTCTGGTGGTTCCCGTGATCAGGGATGCAGATAAACTCTCTGTGTTGGAGATTGCCTCTCAGCTATCCGTGATCAGTGAGAAAGCCCGCGAACGTAAGCTCAGCCCTGAAGACATGAAGGACGGCACCTTCAGCATCACCAGTTTTGGCTCTATTGGCGGATACTTTGCCGTTCCCGTGATCAACTATCCTCAAGCAGCCATTCTGGGCATAGGCAGGATCAACGACAAGCCTGTGATCAAGTCCGGAGCAGTGGTTCCAGGGAAAGTGATGCCTATCTCCATGTCCGTCGATCATCGCATCGTGGATGGGGGAGAAGTGGCAAGATTCCTCAACCTGGTGCTGGACTATCTCAAAGACCCCATGTATATGCTGATTCAACAAGGAGCAGCCTTATGAACTATGATCTGATCATTATTGGTTCCGGCCCTGCCGGATATGTCTCTGCCATCAGGGCAGGACAGACGGGGCTCAAAACATTGGTAATAGACAAACAGTATGTGGGTGGAATGTGCCTCAACTGGGGCTGCATTCCCTCCAAGTCGCTCTTGGAAAGTGCCAAACTCTATGCCAGGATCAAGAAAGCTGCAGATTTTGGCATTACGGGGCTTGATCTCCAAGCACTGGGTTTTGATTGGCAGAAAGCCATCTCCCGCACAGATCAGATCGTGAAGAAGCTCTCCCGTGGTATTGAGTATCTCTGGAAGAAGAACGGAGTGGAATTCCTCTCTGCTGAAGCCAAAGTGATCTCTGCTACAGAAGTGGAAGCTGCAAACAGCATCTATACTGCCAAGCATATCATGATTGCCACAGGTTCACGTCCTGCCAAGCCTGAGGGTTTGAAACGTGTGGTGGAACTGGATGAATTTCTCAAGCTGGAAGCTTTGCCGCAGAAGATTCTGCTCTATGGCAGAGGTTCTATCCTCTTTGAGCAAGCTGCACTGCTCTCCCTGCTGGGCAAGGATGTTCAGATTGTTTATAGCACCCTGCCTTTGATTCCTGGAGTGGATGAGTATCTGGAATCCTATGTGCAGAAGAAGCTTAAGAAAGACAAGATCAAACAGTATGCCGCAAGTGAACTGCAGATTGTGGATGGTATATTCCATCAGGAAGGTAAGCCTTTGGATTATGATATCCTGCTCAATTGTTCGTTCCGTCAGGCTGTCTTGCCCCAAATGCCTGCTGGGCTGGAACTGCAAAATGGCTTTATCAAAGTGAACGATCAGTTCCAGAGCTCCATCCCTGGTATCTATGCCGTGGGAGACGTCAATGGCCGCTCCTTCCTGGCTCATTCTGCTTCCGCCCAGGGTATGGCTGTGGTGAATCAGATCCAGGGAAAAAACAGTACTCTGGATCTCTCACTTAGTCCCTTAAACATCTATAGCCATCCCGAGATCGCTCAAGTGGGCAAAACTGAAGCCCAGCTCAAAGCTGAAGGCAAGGCTTACAAAACTGCCGAGTATCAGCTCACAGCCAATGGCAAAGCTCAGACCGAAGGTTCTGCGGAAGGCTTCCTCAGGCTCTTGTATGAAGATAAGTATAAACAAGTGCTGGGGGTGCAGATCGTGGCTGATAATGCCACAGACATGATCGCCGAAGCTGCTCTTCTGATGCAGATGGAAGGCACTATCTTTGAGCTGGCAGGCACCATTCATGCCCATCCCACCGTCTCTGAAATCTTTATGGAACTAGGTGCTCAAGAGATTAACTCCCTCGAATAAACCACCAAGACAAGGCTAAGTAAACAGCGGCCGGGTTCACTTAGTGAGCCCGGCTGTTTTTTATAAGTGACGAGTGACAAGTGACGAGAGAGTCCGAGCGTAGCTGGGAGACAAAAGTCACAGTCCTGTAGTGGCAGACCTGTGTGTCTGCCCGGTGAAAAATGACGAGAGGCAGTGTGTAGCTGGGAGACTAAAAGTAACTAACAAGGATTTCGGGATTTCAGGATTAGGAGAAAAGCTATCAGTGTTATTCATGATCATCTGTATCATCTGCGTTCTATCGGTAGCTTCTCCACGAGCGACAGCAGTCACTTCTAACTCCTCACTTCTAAGTTCTAACAAATTTTTGAGGTTGACAGCAAAGCCTTGTCTTTGAAGATAGCCTCACCAAATATTGAAGGAACTTAGAGCATGCTGCGAATCGTCTTAGCTCTCCTTATCTTGCTGCAGACCATGGGTTTGATGGGAGATGAGATCACTGATAGAGAAAGAGAACAGGAACAGTTGCAAAGGCAATTGGAACAGGCAGAAGCCCGGGCTCGTCAGGTGGAAAGCAGACAAAGACAAACAAATACAGATATTCAGAGAACTGCTTCCCTGAAACGAGTCACAGATAACCGTCTGCGGGATTTGCGCAGCCAGGACGAAGTGATGCAGGATTCCCTCCGTTCCATCACAGAAAGGTTGGATGAAGCAGGAAACCGCGTCTTGATCCTCAAATCTACTATCAACGATGAGATGAATATGCTGCTCCGGGTGGATCGCAGCTATAGAGCCCAAAGCGTTCAACATCGTGATCATCGCTACCTGGGCTACATTGTGAAGAACACCAAGACAGAGCTCGATATAGCACGTGGCTTCCAGATAGCTCTCACTCAGGAAGAGGAAGAAACCCGCAACGAACGCAACCAAGTGGTGAGCAACCTTCGCAGATCCTCAACAGAAGCACGCAATTACGAACGCCGCATCCGCAACCTGGAAACTCAGAGACGAACTCTCACTCGTGAGCAACGCGAGTTGCAAGCCAGAATAGAGCGTTTGCAACGTGATGCCCGAGAATTGCAAGCTCTGATCAACCGCCTCAGAAGCGCTCGCACGGGAGAGCCTACCGTGGATCAATTTGGTTCCGGTCAACTTGCCTGGCCGGTGCGGGGCAGAATAGTGCGAAACTTTGGTCAGGAAACCAGAGATTACAACACCAGCGTGGTGAGCAATGGAATAGATATCGCAGTGCCAGAGAATACCACTGTCCACGCTGCCGAAGCTGGCACAGTGATCTTTGCAGATCGCTATGGCGGACAGGGCAAAATGGTGATCATCGATCACAAGAATGGTTTCTTCACGCTTTATGGCTATTGCAACGACCTTCTGGTGAGGGTGGGAGCAAACGTAACCCGTTCTCAGGCCATAGCCAAATCTGGCAGAACAGGCTCTGCCAGCGAACCTTCTCTGCACTTTGAAGTGCGCAGGGATGGCAGGGCTGTGAACCCCAATACCTATCTACAGTAGGAGTTCAATAGTGCAGATTTATACTGATCCTCCCGAAAAGAAGCTGCTCAAACTAGTGGACGAGATGCATCCCGATGCGGTCTTTCTGCATCACACAGGCAAGATGCCTGGAATGGGCTGCAGGATAAGCTCCCGAGAGGGAATCAGGCGTATCGTGGAGACTAAACAGCGTAACGACAAAGCAGGCTTGATCGCTCTGGTGCCTGATTATCTGTGGTTTGAAGATCATGGCATCAAGGTGCCTTTACGCTTGCAGAACCTTGCCCGGCAGTATTGGCCGGGAAATCTGACCCTGATCTGGAGCTTGGAACATGAGCTCACTTCTGAGATCAGCTACAATGGAAAGGTAGCCTTCCGGGTGCCGACCGACCCCTTGATTCGCACTTTTATCGATATGCTGGATGAACCCATAGTTTCCACTAGTGTTAACTTTTCCAATCTCCCTGCCGAGACGGATATGAAGATCATCCAAGAGCGTTATGGCAAGTGGTTTGATTTTGCCCTTCTGCCACATCCCCGTAGGCTCAGAGAACGCATCGAGCCTTCCACAATCGTGGAATACATAGAGAAAGACGATCCTGGAAACGATAACTACAGCGAGGATATCAGGTGTCTCAGAGAGGGCTCCATTCCTTTCTACGAGATCAAACAAGCCTTCTACAAACCAACTATCATGTTTGTCTGCACAGCTAATATCTGCCGCTCACCAATAGCTGAGAAGCTCTTCAATTTCTATGCCAACCAAGCTGGTTCACCTTTCGTGGGAGATTCCTCAGGCCTCTTACAGGGTGGACACGAGATATCTATGAATTCCATGACTTTACTGCTGGAAAAAGGCATAGAGGAAGCTCAGCATCATGTCTCCAAAGAACTCACTCCCCAGCTAGCCAGCGGTAGCAGACTAATATTGACAATGGAAGAGCGTCAGCGCGATCACATCCGCAAGACCGATCCTGAAGCTGCACCCAAAGTCTTTACCCTCAATGAATATGTGGGCGAGAGCGGAGACATTGTGGATCCCTATGGCTCGGAGCTGGATAACTACCGCAAGACCTACGGGATCATTGAAGACCGCATCCTGAGGCTCTTGGAAAAGCTGAAGCAATCATAAAGATTAAGGAATATAGAAATGCAGAACGATAAAACCATCAGTCCCGAAATCATCGCTGAACATGGGATCAGTCCCGAAGAATATGACTACATACTCCGGATTCTGGGGCGTGAACCCAGTTGGGTAGAGCTGGGCATCTTCAGCGTGATGTGGAGTGAACATGCCAGCTACAAGAACAGTGTGAAGCTGCTCAAAACTTTGCCCAAAGAAGGTCCTGCCATACTCGCCAAAGCCGGAGAGGAAAACGCAGGCGTGGTGGATATTGGAGACGGCCTGGCAGTCTGCTTCAAGATCGAAAGCCACAACCATCCTTCTGCTCTGGAGCCCTATCACGGTGCTGCCACAGGCGTGGGAGGTATCCTGAGAGATATCTTTACCATGGGTGCCAGACCCGTTGCTGCCCTCAATTCCCTGCGCTTTGGCAATGCCGAAAACCCCCAGGTGAAGCATCTGATCTCCGGAGTGGTGGGCGGCATTGCTGATTATGGCAATTGCTTTGGAGTTCCCACAGTAGGCGGAGAAGTATATTTTGAAGATAGTTACGAGGGTAACCCTCTGGTCAACGCCATGGCTGTGGGCTTGGTAAAGCATGGAAATATCGCCAAATCTGCCGCCTCAGGTCCCGGCAACCTGGTGGTCTATGTGGGTGCCAAGACAGGTCGGGATGGTATCCATGGCGCTACTTTTGCCTCGGTGGATATCTCTGAAGCCTCTGAAGAGAAGCGCACCGCTGTGCAAGTGGGTGATCCTTTTTATGAAAAGCTCCTCTTGGAAGCAACTCTGGAAGTGATACAGGCAGGTTTGGTGGTGGGTATTCAGGATATGGGCGCTGCTGGGCTCACTTGCTCCAGCTCCGAGATGTCCGGCAAAGGCGGAGTTGGCATCGATATGGATGTGGCTCTGGTGCCTCAACGCGAAGCTGGCATGAATGCCTATGAGATCATGCTCTCAGAATCCCAAGAGCGTATGTTACTGATTGTAGAACCTAAAGATATAGATAAAGTTAACGCTATCTTCTTAAAGTGGGATCTAGACGCTGCCATCATTGGAAAAGTTACAGACGATGGTCTTTTGCGAGTGAGATACAATGGTGAAGTTGTGGCGGAGATACCCTCTGAGTACCTGATTCTGGGTGGAAAAGCTCCGGTTTACACCCGTGAAGCCAAGCGTCCAGATTGGTTGGACGAGCTTCAAGCCTTTGATCCTCTCAGTCTGCCTGAACCAAGTGATTACAGCCAGACTTTGCTGGAGCTGATGGGAAGCCCAAACATCGCCTCCAAGGAAGCTATCTACAGGCAATATGATCACATGGTGCAGATCAACACCAATCAGGAGCCCGGTTCGGATGCTGCTTTGGTAGCAATAAAGGGCAGTAGTAAAGCTCTGGCACTCACTACTGATTGCAATGGACGTTACTGCTACCTTGATCCCTTTGAAGGTGCCAAGGCCGCTGTGGCAGAAGCAGCCAGAAACGTTGCTTGCAGCGGAGCTAAGCCCATGGCTATTACCAATTGTTTAAACTTTGGCAATCCTCACAAACCAGAAATCTATTGGCAGCTTTCCGAAGCTGTGAGAGGAATGGGAGAGGCCTGTAGAGCCTTTGAGACCCCTGTGACGGGTGGAAATGTCTCGCTCTACAACGAGAATCCCCAAGCAGCCATCTATCCCACTCCCGTGATTGGTATGCTAGGACTGCTGGAAGACTATAGCAAGGCACTTGATCAAGCTTTTAAGACTCCCGGAGACAAGGTGCTTCTCTTGGGAGATCTGTCTGGCAAGCTGGGAGCATCTGAATATCTGAAACTAAAGACTGGTAAAGCTTTGGGACTGCCACCCAGGATAGATCTGGATCAAGAAAAGCATCTGCAGGAATTGCTTCTGGAATTGGCGGAGCAGCGTTTACTCAAGTCTGCACATGATTGTTCTGAGGGTGGCTTAGCTGTCTGTGTAGCAGAATCCTGCCTATCTGGAAACACTGGAGCAAGCTTGAACCTGGCTATTTCGGGCTCCAAGGCAGAGACGTATTTTGGGGAATCAGGTGCCATGGTGGTGGTGAGTGCAACTGAGGCTTCCCTGCCTCTGATTCAAGAGCTTGCAGCTCATCATAAGATACCTGTGAGTGTTCTGGGTGAAGTGATCCCGGAGCAGCGTTTAATCATGAACTCTGATATCTCGGTGGAGACAGGGAGTTTGAAAACTGTCTATAGCAATGCTATAAAAGTATGAGGAGTTAGGAGATGAAAATGGATTTTCTATTCGGAAACATGTTTTGGGGCTTACTGGTCATTCTGATAGGCCTGTCGATCATACTCAAGGGCTTTGGTTTCAAAGTTCCGATCGTTAGTATCTTCATAGCCATAGTGATCATTATGTTTGGAGTCAAGATCTTGGTGGGAGCTTTTAAGAAGCCGCATCACAGAGGCATTCAGACCCGAGAGCTCAGTGCCACGCACAGGGAATACACCACTATCTTCAGCGGTTCAGAGATAGATCTGAGCGATCTACGTCCCTCCACTACTAGCATTGAAGTAACCACAGTCTTTGGTTCCTCTCTGGTGGCTCTGCCAGATACGATTGATTTTGATATTGAGACCAATGCAGTCTTTGGTTCTGTGATCACGCCGGATAAGACCGATGCAGGCTTGGCATCTTCACGGCAAAGACTGGGTGAAGGCATGCGCAAGGTGAGAATCGAAGCCAACGCCATCTTTGGCAAGCTGGAGTTTGTCCTCAAGCCCGGACCTGTGGTACAGGAACCTGTCAGCCCTGCTGATTCAACTGATTTCTAGCCATTTCAAGAGTCTCAAACAAGCATGAGAATTCGACTGATTCTCATTGTGCTGATCCTTGTATTTTGCGGTAGCCTGGCCTCTGTGAGGCTGGGCTATGCTTTTAGTGGGGGAGGAGCAAGAGGTTTGGCACATATTGGGGTGCTCAAGGTCTTGGAAGAGCATGGCATCTATCCTGATTATATATCCGGAACCAGCATTGGTGCACTGGTTGGTTCGCTTTGTGCCATGGGATATACTGCCTCTGAGATAGAGGAACTGGTGCTGTCCTGGAATTGGGAAGAGCTGCTCACCGATGAGGCTATTCGCAGAGACGTTTACATAGGGCAGAAACGCTGGCCACCTTATGGAAATCTAAGCCTGGAGCTTGATGACAATTGGAAAGCCCGGCTCAGCACTGGCATCTTCAGTGCCAACAATCTCAATCTGGCTCTGGCTCAGACCTACGCCAAAGCCTCTCTCTATGAGGACTTTGCCGAGCTGCCAATACCTTTCTCCGCTGTGGCCACCAATCTGGAAACGGGAGAGGAAACAGTCTTTAGAACTGGCTCTCTGATGCAGGCTGTGAGAGCATCGCTCAGTGTTCCCAGCATCATCAAACCCTTTGAGATTGATGGTTCTATGTATATAGATGGGGGAGTGAGTGATAACTATCCAGTAGCCCAGGTCAGAGCGCTGGGAGCTGATCTGGTGTTGGGTTTCAAAGCCAATTCCGAGCTCAAGCCTGTGGAGGAACTCAGCAACCCCGTGCTCGTGATCGATCAGACCATTAATATTGGGATGACCAGAACCATCAGCCAAGAACCGGATAGTCTTTTACTGACTCTGGAGCCCTATCTCAGTGAGTTCAGCGCCAGAAGTTTCTCCTCAGCACAATCCATTATCCTGGCAGGCGAAGAGTTTGCCCGCGCCAGGCTACCGCTCCTACTAGACAGCCTCAGGAGACAGGGCTACGTGTTTAGGGATGAGACTCATCCCACATTCAGAGAGACCCAAAACTTTTGGCTGGCAAGAATCAGAGTGGTTGGCAACAAGTACCTTAGCCGGACCAAGATATTGGAATACGTTAGCTTGGAGACTGGCAGGCAATACAGCTTGGACCAGATCATACAGCGCTGCAAGTTTGCCTGGAACTCCGGATATTTTGTGACCATCTATCCTGTGTTGATCCCAGAGGAAGGTCATCACATTCTGGAGATCCATGTGGAGGAACACAAGCGTAAAAATATCACTCTGAACCTCTCCTACAAATCTGAAGATCTCCTGCATGCCAGTTCTGTGTTGGGTATGAACAATTACATTTTGAAGAACTCCAGATTCCTGATGGAACTCAGGGTGGGCAACAACAATGAACTGAATCTGGACTACGTGAAGAACTTTGGAGAGCTATACGGTATATACTACAGGCTTTTCAGCTATATCAATGAAAGATCGAACTACATCTACGACGATGCTCATCACAAGACAGATAGCGTTCGCCGTTTGGAGTATGGAGCTAGCCTGGGTATGGGCATGTTCCTCAATGATGTCTTGAATTTTGAGACCTATCTCTATAACTACAAGGCGGATCTGTATCGTGATGTGTCTCAGACTGCACCTCTGCAGAGACACTTTAATATCGGGGGTTATGGCCTGAAGGTTTATCACGAGAGTTTGGATGATTATGACCAGCCCACTTCTGGCCTGTCTCTGATGGCAAAGTTTAGTTCTGCCCGGGATCGACTGATCAGCGATTATGATTTTAACAAGTTCTGGTTGGAGATGGATTTTTATAGACCAGTAAGTAGAAGCTTCAACCTGCGTTTTGGCTTGGACTACGGGTCATACTTTTCGACCGGGGTGGGGTCGCAGCTTGATCCATATTATCTGGGTGGAGATGACGGCTTCATGGCATATGAGAAGTATGAACTCAGCGCTCCCTTTTACAAGATATTTACCTTTGGGATATCCTGTAACAGCTTTGATAGATTCCAGATCAGCACCGGTCTGCAAGCTCTGATCCACTCCGATATCGACGATTGGTCACTGAACCAAGAGACCGAGAACTGCCTCTATGCCTCTGTGACCTACAAGACCATCCTGGGTCCCCTGCAGGCAAGCTTGGCCTTCCCGCAAGATAACCGACCCAAGTTCTATCTGAATCTGGGCTACACACACGATCTCTTCCGCTTTTCGCGAAGATGAGGAGTGATCAGTGAAAAGACTGTGAGTGTGTAGCTAGGAGACTAAAGGGGCTTCACAAGGATTAAAGGATTTCAGGATTCGAAGGAAAGCTATCAGCCTAAATCATGATCATCTGTATCATCCGCGTTCTATTCATTATAACAAGGATTCAGGATTAGAAGGATTGGGTTGTTCCATGCTTTCCGAGCTTGACCTTTACGCGTTCCGGGATCCTAAACGTCCCCGTTTACGTGGTGACGGAGTTTCCAGCAGAAGGCCTGAGAGAACCTGTGCTTCAAAAGGCTTGCCCGCAAGCGGTCAATCGAGACGAGGACGTCTCGAATCCAGAATCGTTAAGCATGAAGATCAGCGTTAATCATAATCATCTACTATCATCTGCGTTCTATTCAGTATAGTGGACACGTCATCTTGACGTGTTGTTTGAAA
>JAZHDE010000237.1:0-12758 GCA_036584515.1 Candidatus Cloacimonadota bacterium
TGGCAAAGTAACTGGGCAATTCACCTTTGAAGATTGCTCCCACGGTGATGGGAGGATGATTGTAAAGCTCATATCGGGGAATGGCTTGCAGCACTTGTTCGATCGGGAAATTGGGTCCGGGCAGCTTGGAAGAATAGGCTGAGGTCCTCAGAATGGGAGTGTATTCCAAGCCCAAAGTATCCAGATTACTGACCTCAGAGGCCAGGTAGAGGGCTATGCCGTCGATATTGCGGGTGATGATACTTTCATTCCCACCCCGAACCACAGGATAGAAGGGGTAGGGCACTCCGGTGGATCCGCCCAGACGACGGGTGTCTGAATTGATATCCAACACTAGCTCTCTGCCCATACCTATTCCATAGGAAGCAAGCATGGTGAAGAGATTGGATTCAAAGGCATATACGCTCTGTCCGTCTGTAGTCACGCGGTCCTGCAGGAAGACCACTTTGCCACCCTTCATAATGTACTGATCCAGGTTGTAAAGCTGTTCTGTATATAGAGAATCAACCACTCCCGTGAAAAGCATGGTGGGTGTATCACTGAGAGGCATTGCCAGATCTGTAGACGTGAGCTGATAGTTCTGATCCAGCCCGATCTCCAGCATGTCGGTGGGGAAATATTGATAGCTGGAATCCCGATAGACCACCACTCTGGGAAGCTCTGCCCCGATAAGCTTGCGGAACCTTGAGGTGAGGATGTATTCCAGCTTGCTTTCCATATTGGGTTGCAAGCTCAGGGTTTCTATCTTGCCCTGATACTCGATTGTCATGCCGTAGATTACTTCCTTTTGAACCATCTGATCATTCTCAAAGGATTGGAAAACCATGTACTGCAGCCTGTTCTGCTGCGCCATGCTCCTCAGATGTTCAGGAGAATCTGCCTTCACATACTGGAAGGTAAATTTGCCTCGACCCCGGGATTTGTATTCTGCCAGGATATCCTTCAGATAGCGATCCATAGCGATCAGAGTGGGAGGGAGCTCTTCAGAGGCATAGATCTTCACGATCATCCTGTCTTCCAGCTTGCGAATGGATTCTTTGCTCACACTTGCCAGACTGTAGATCTTCCCGCGGGAAACATCCAACCGCAAAGAGAGATAGGATACGATAACCAAAAGCACGATCAAGATGGCAATCTTGATGGCCAGAACGCTGAGAAGTCCGCTAGTTAGTTTCTTATCTGCCATTTCTTACCTCTCCTGCATCAGGTTACGAGTGCGCAGGATGAATTCCGCCAGCAGCATGAACACAAAGGTCACAACTCCAAAAAACAAGATATCCCGCAGATCGATCACGCCCTTGAAGGCATTCTGAAGGTGAAAATCAAAGCTCAGATACTGGAAGATCTGCATCAATCCCATCGGTAGCATGCCGATCAGATAGCGGATCCCGAAGAAGAAACCCGAGATCAACACAGCGATAATGAAGGCCAGAATCTGGTTTGAAGGCAGAGTGGAGGCAAAGATTCCGATGGAGATATAGGCGCAGCCCGCCAGGATCAGTCCAATGTAACCCGTGATCACAGCTCCGGCATCCAATCCTCTGCCCAGGATCGCCACTATGATCACGTAGATCAGTGTAAATAAGATCACCGTTTTCAGCATAATCAGAGCTGCCATGAACTTGCCCCAGATGATGCTGCTGAGCCGGATAGGCATGGTCGCCAGCAGCTCAAAAGTGCCACTAGAGGTCTCTCCCGCCAGGCTATTCATCGTGATGGCAGGGATGTAGAACAGGAACAGAGCATGCAGGATGCCAAAGCTGATCCGCATATCTGCCAGACCAAACTTGAATATCGTATTGGAAAAGAAGAATCCGGAGATCACCAGAAAGATGAAGAAAACAGTGTAATGACTCACGGAACGAAGGGCTGAATTGATCTCCTTTTGGGCAATAATCAGGATGTCTCTCATGCTTCCTCCTCCGGCTCTTTTTCTGTTTCCGGAAGTGTTTCCTGCCCGGCATCGGATTGCGGAACTGCCTCAGTGGGGGTGGGTGCCGCTTCAACAGCAGCAGTTCTGGTGAGATTGACAAAGACGTCTTCCAGATTGTTCTTCTGGCCGTGAATCTCCAGAACCAACCAGTTACGTCCGGCACAGAAACGTGCCAGATCCCGCTGCAGGTCAAGCTCCGCATCTGCGCTAAGCTTCAGAATAATCTCGGAACCCAGCCTCTCTTCGGAAAGCAGTTGCAACTGGGGAAATTCCTGCCAAAGCTCGTTCAGATCAGGATCCTGGGCTTCAAAACGCAAACGTATCTCCTGATGCGGACTGAAGCGGTTGAGAAGGCTTTCCTGGCTGTCATTGGCCACTATCTTGCCCGCTGCAATAATGATGATTCTTTCGCAAAGAGCTTGCACTTCCTGCATGATATGGCTGGAGAGGATAAGGGTCTTCTCCTTGCCAAGGCTGCGGATCAGCTCTCTGATTTCTATGATCTGATTGGGATCCAAACCACTGGTAGGTTCATCCAGAATCAGCACTTCAGGATCGTGCAATATAGCCTGAGCCAGACCGGTTCTTTGCCGGTAACCCTTGGAGAGGGTGCCTATCTTCTGATGCAAGACGGCCTCTAGCCCGCAGTTTTCCACCACGAAGGCCAGACGCTCTTTGAACTTCGCCTTTCCCAGCTTGCGCAGAGCACCAATATAAGCCAGGAAGTCATAGACCGTCTGCTCGTTGTAAAGTGGATTGGTCTCGGGCAGATAGCCAATCTTCTGGCTGGTCTTGATCGGATCGGCATAAATGCTTTCTCCATCTATCATTATGCTTCCGGAACTGGGCTGCAGATAGCCCACCATCATACGCATGGTGGTGGTTTTCCCTGCTCCATTGGGTCCCAGAAAGCCCACGATCTCACCCGGAGCAATCTGGAAGCTGATTTGATCCACAGCTTTGATTGCACCAAAGTGACGTGAGAGCTCTATTATCTCAATCATGTATTCTCCTAAACTAGCTTACATCATCATCTGGAAGGGATTGGCCTGCACATTGGGATCGTTCAAAAGTATCTTATCCCCTTCCTTGAGTCCTTCGATTATCTCCACCTGTTGCATATCGTTGGAACCCAATCTTACTGGAGTGGGCAGACCCTGAGGAGCAGCAGGAAATCCTTTTGCGGGCTTCTTTCCAGCACTTGGCTTGGTCGCCAGAGAATCCGGTGCTGAGGGCAGCAGATAGACTATGTCTTCATTGTTATCATTACTAAAAATAGCCCGGATAGGCACGACCAAAACGTTTTCCTTGGTGTCTCCCAGGATGCTGACGTTTGCCGTCATGCCTGGACGCACTTTTTCGCCGGTGGCATTGATACTGATCTCGATCGGGAAGACCTTGGCGTTGTTTTCCGTGATGGCCTGAGGAGATATCTTGGTGATGCTGCCCACGAAGTTCTCATAGGGCAAGGCATCCAGGTTGATCTCGGCAGATTGACCCAGGCTAAACTTTTCGATATCCACTTCGTTGATATTGGATTTCACGATCATGTGGCTCAGATCTGCAATCTTCATGATCACAGTACCTTCGCCATAGCTGGTGATGCTGGATTGCACCATTTCGCCTTCGTTGATCTTGCGCTCAATGCAGACTCCGGAGGATGTGGCATACACGTGTGTCACTCTGCCACCGGTATCCAGATCCCGGATCATCTCATATTGGGAAGAAGCTTGTTGATGGGCTATCTCTGCCGCTTGCAGCTCGTCTTCGGCATCCTGGAACGCCTCCCGGGAGATGTATTCCTGAGCCAGAAGCTGACGTTTATCCTCCACATCCTGACGGGCATTGCGGAGCCTGATCTCGGCTTGCTGCCACTGCGCTCTGGTGCTGAAAAGAGTATTAGCCTGGTTGTAGTCCGGCTCGATATCAGCAATGATCTGCCCGCTGCGGACATACTCATTCTCATTCACATAAAACTTCACTATCTTACCGGAAACTCTCGATTTGAGGGACACCACAGTCTGCGGTTGAATCTCTCCGGTGATCTCGACCTTATTGACGATATCACCGCGGACTACCGTGTAGCTCTCTCCCCCGCTCTGCATAGTGCTGAGCATAGCTTTCTGGGCTTTGCTGCACTGCTTGAAACCAAGCACCAATAACACCAGTACAACCAGTGCCACGCCTATCCAGATGAACCATTTCTTACGCATACTTCCTCGATTGTTGGTTTTCTGCCAAATTTGTATCATGGGACTCCGTGTCAATGAAAATCCCGGGCCTTGGCGACCCGGGACAGCTAGTTGTCAGGAGTTCAGTATGATTATTTAGGATATTTCTCTTCTTTTATAGAGCCAGGAGCCGCCCAGATAGAGGACAATCGCCCAGACAATTCTTTGCCAGGTGTAGGAATCAAAGATGCTGCGCCAGGCTTGTGAAATCATCTCCATGGTGTTGTTCCCGGTAAGCCCTGCCATGGGATTTGTACCCACGTGAATGTTCATGCCTCCCAGTTTCGCAACATAAGCATTGATGGAGGGGATATGGGTGCCGACCTGGAAGTTGATCAGTCTCACTCCGATCTCAATTCCTGCAAAGATCACAATCGCCATCAGGAGGTAGTTTTTCTTGTTCATAGCAGCAAAGAACCAGGCAAGGGAAGCCGTGAAGAGCAGAGGCAGGAATCTGCCGATCAGACCCAAGGCCAAGCCATTGTAAACCAGGCCGAAGTCTCCACCCACGAAGCTATTCACATAGAGTGAAACCAGGGTGCCAAAGACCAGAGCAATAATCACTATCTGGAGGTATGTACCCAAAACCATGAAGGAATACTTGCTCAGGAGAATCTTGGACATTCCCACCGGCTGAGAAAGGTGGAAGATTTCGCACTTGCGCTTGTAACCGCTGTTGAGCAGGAGATCCGGCAGGCTGATCAGTGCCAGAAAAGCTACAAAACTCAGCATGGTGGCACCAAAGACATTGGCAGCCCAGAGGATCAGGGATCTGTATTCCCCTGCCATGTTCATATACTGTTCGGTATTTCCACCCATTACAGGCAGTCCATTTGCCCAAGCTATTACAAAACCAATCAAGGTGACTAAAAGCACACCGGCAGTAAGCCAGGCCGGGGTGAGCAACACTCCCCAATGAGTGCGCCATTCTTTGAGAACTAAAGCTTTGAACTGTTTCATTCGGTACCTCCTACCACGGCCATGAAGATATCTGCAAGTCTGGGACGTCCATACGTAGCCCCCTCTATCTGCACGGAGCTATCCAGCACAGCACTCACAAAGCCCAGGCTATGTCCCAGCACTTTGGGCTTGTAGGCCTGAAGTTCAGCCACTCTATCGCTGGGCAGCATCACCACCTGAAAGCGACTCTTGAGGCTTTCCACATCTTCGTGCAGAATGATCCTGCCTTGATCTATGATGATGATCTCCTGCAGGATGTCTTCCACTTCCTCCACTTGGTGAGTGGAGATCAGGATGCTCTTGCTTTCATCAAAGAAATCTCCCAATATCTTATCGAAGAATTCTTTACGGAAGGCGATATCCAGCCCCAGAGTGGGCTCATCCAGGAGTAGAAACTGCACATCCAAAGAGAGAGTGATCAGAAGATAAAGCTTGGTCTTCATGCCCTTGGAGAGCTTGCCCACTTTCTTGTTCAGAGGCAGGTTACTGATGGCAATCAGTTCATTGGCTGTGCTTTCATTCCAGCGGGGATTGACTCCGCTCACATATTCAATGGTCTGCTTCACGGTGAGGCGATCATCCAGGCCAGAGACGTCCGGGATAAAGGCTGCTTCTTCAAAGATCCATTTGTCACGGTGTGAAATGGGCCGGTCGCAGAGGCTGATCGATCCATCAAAGGACAGAAAACCCAGCATTGAGCGCATCAGAGTGGATTTACCGGCTCCGTTCTTCCCCAGGAGTCCGATGATCTTGCCTGCACCAAGCTCCAAAGAGACATTATCCAGGGCAAGGAATTTGCCATAATGCTTGCTAACGTTTGAAAGAGAATAACTGCAAGGCTGTTGAGTGGATTGATTAGTCACGATTTCCTCCATAAATATCATCTATGATCTTACTAAGTTCTGGTCTGGAAAACTCCAGTTGTTTTGCTCTGTTGAGGGTGGGCACCAGAGTCTCGGTGAAAAAGTCTTCCCGGCGGGATTCAATGATCCGGCGGCGCGCTCCCTCGCTCACATAAAAGCCCAGTCCCCGTTTTTTGTAGAGGATTCCTTCCTCTATCAGGGCACTGAGTGCGTTTGAGATAGTGATGGGATTCAAAGAGTAGTCCTTTGCCATCGTCCGCAGGGATGGCAGGCTGTCTTCTTCCTTTAGGCCCAGATTCAGGATCAGCTCGATAATATGCTTGCGGAGCTGAATGTAGATCGGGGCATCATCTGTAAACATCTTCATTTCAACCTCTTCTTAACTTTGGCTTCGGCCATTGTTATGGTGTTGTAGTCAACTAAAACAGTAGCACGATTCTTGTCAATTACTTTTTCATCTTTTTTTTACTGCGAGAGGCGTATTTAATTGCTGTTTAGGGCATTACGATTGTGTATCGATTTTCCACTCCAGGGTGGCGCTTCGGAGAGGACCAATACAAAGAACGTTCCCACTTCTCTCTACTTTGCTTCTTTAACGCTTCCTTAACCTATCTTTAACCTATCTTTAACGAAAGCTAAGGAAAGGCTTATCCTGTAGTAAGTTATTGCTAATCCTTTGAACGGGAGAGATAGAGAGTGAACTAAGGTATCCTGAGCAGAGAGCAACGAAAGCCTTGACAGTATCTGTGTGACTAGTAGCTTGTTTATCAGTAATATACTCTTTAGGGAGCAACTGAAGATGGTAAAACAAGGACTGATGGTGCGGATAGGATTATGCCTCGTGGTGAGCCTGATATTGGCTTCATCGGGCGTGGCTTGGGCGGATACTACCGGAGCGGCAACAGAGAGTGGTAGCGGGCAAAAAGAGAGCTACAGCGCTGCCGAATGCGATTCTTTGGCCAATCTGCTGATTGGGCAATGGATCAATAAACCTTACCTGGATGAGTTGATAAGATCTAAATCACCACAAAGAGCCATTGAGGCACTCAGAACTATGGGTGAGTTCCGGATTGTGCGCTACGGTTTGAGCTCTCTTGGCCTACAGGGCACAGATTTTCACAGTGGTATGGGTCAAGGAATAGAGCTCATCCCCAATGATTCCCTGATCTTCTCCGGTATAAGGCTTTCCAGCACCAAAGCCAATACTCTGTATAGTCCGGCTTATTCATCTACTCCCAGGGAGATGATTGAGTTTATCCGGGTGCCGAGCTTGGAGGAGTGTGTAAACAATGTGCTGATCACAGGCGAGTATTATGATATCGATAATCCCGGGAACAAACTTCTATTCAGTGCGGATGGAGTTGTAACCGGATTGGAAAACTTCCGGGACATTGATTACAGCTCTGACACAAAGCCAGCGAAGTACTATATCATGCTGGATTCATTCGCCTCCGATCACGATAGAATCCTGTTTGGAGACTACAATGATAACGGACGCATGTCCTGCTACATCTATGAGATTCAAGATGATACTCTGTTGCTCTACGATTCATATGAGAAATTTGGGCTTGTGGACCGCAAGGGAGAGCTGTGCTATAGGCTCAGAAGACTGCGCTGAGCATGGAAAAAAAACCTATGCGCGCCTTGGGTCACGTGCACTGGTCTTATATCTGATACGGGGGATTATCCCCTTACAGCCTTATCCCCACCCGCTCTATATGATCTGTCAGATCCGGATTGCTGATCTGGGAAAATATCACCAAATCAACTACCCAAGGCAGATCAAGCTCGTCCAGGCTAACCAGAAACTGAGTCAGATCTGCCTGGGTGATTTGTTCACCTTTGAGACAGAGATCTATGTCTGAACCGGGTTTAAAGCTCCCCAAGGCTCTGGAACCGAAGAGGATCACCTGCTCAACCTTGGGATTGGCACGTATAATGGTGAGAATCGACTTCCAGTATTGGTCTTTAATCCCAAATCTTACGATTTCAGCCATTATTCCCTGGTTTGAAGAATCTCAGTCAGATCTATGAAGGCTGGATAGTAGTCTTTGGAAATATGCTCGACAATCTGGGTAACGATTTCCGAATCATATAGATGAGAAGTCTGGTTCCGATCCGCAATCATCCTCATCCAGATCTCCCCATTTCTAACGATTCCATTGGAAAAGGCAAGACGAATGGCATCTTTGGAGCCCACAATCTCCGCGAAACCTTGGTACTCCAGGTAGTCCTTCAGAGTCTTCCAGCCCAGTTCAAAGGTATATTCAAAGCGTTGGATCAATCCTTCTTTTTCCAAGTCTGTTGGTCTTCCAATACTCAGCGCTTCACCCAGCAAACGGCAGGCATTTACGAAGTTATTGAACCGCTGTTTCCATCTCACATCATTCATCAGAGCAATCCTTCCAAAACATTGTTGCTTCTATCATTTTGAGTGTATAAAACGTGTCAACTCATTTGTGAGAACTTGTCTGGCGGAACCCCTGCTCCCTGCGACACCCATGTGGAATCATGCGTGTCTCATGGGTATGAGGTGCGTTTCTGATGCGTGCAGAATTAGGATGGGAGCAAGTTGAAGTGATGTTTGTTTCTCTCGCTCGCAAGGGGACTTATGCAGATGTAGATCGGGCGGCAGGGCATGATGAAAATAGCACTTGACATCTTGGAAGAAGAAACAAAGCTTGCCAAATAGATGAAAAAGAGGAGGAAGATATGCGCCGGATTTATCCAATACTGTTTCTGGCAGTGTTCTTTCTGCTGGGAGCAAGTAAGTGCAGCGACAACACCGCAGCACCAGTGAAGATATACTGTAGCATCAAATCAGATGGCAGCCAATTTATGTGCGTTGATAACAGCTTGTCGATTGCTACTATGGGAAGGCCGTTTTACGTGAATGAAGACATGATTGTTCAGCTAGGTGATCGCTTGAGTAAGCGCGAGCCTGGGGGCTCTCTCACCAATCTTTCGCCAGATGGGTTATCGATCACAGACCACCAGTACTTGGCAATCGATCACGACAGGCATATTTTGTACTTTTCCGGCAATTACTCTATCTACCAAGTAGGTTTTAATGGGGAGAACTGCTCCCAAATCAGTCCCACCGACGGTTTATACACAGCTCCGGCTCTATCCAGTTGTGGGAACTATCTCACAGCTATCCGGGATCAACAGATAGCCCGGATGAACCTGCAGACGGGAGAATGGATAGTCCTGCCGTCGCCGGTGACTGCCTTTTATGCCACCTACATCGGAGAGACCGGGGAATACTACTTTTTTAGCCGTCATGTCGATCACAACATGCCGGAAATGGCTCTCTGTAAGCTCAGCGCTCAGCAGGATTCCACGCAGATACTCTTCTTATATGATTCAGATATACCTAAGCTATATAACGCCCAGTGTAGCCCTGATTTCCGCTACTTTGCCATGCATAGAATGATTGAACCCCGCGGGGAATGGGGCTTTTTTAGCAGCTATTGGACACGCTTCAATTCCGATCTACAGATCTATGACAGGCAAACACAGCAGAGCTTCACAATTCCGAATTGTTACAGCTACAGCTTCTCTCCAGATCAGAGCAGTCTTCTTTACTCCCGGGATCTGCATGGCATGTCTGATCTTATGCGCCTGGATCTTGCCAGCAGAACATCCACCACAATTTGGGATGGCTTCGTCCGAAGAAATCACTATTCCTATTCCACGACGGAGATCTTCCCCCTGGAGACAGGACAGAAGATACATCTTCAGGTCTGGGAACGGAAGTGGAGAGAAGAAGACTAGAGCTGTCCTGACTTGGTGGTTTATTTCCCTATGAAGACTGTGCCTGAAAGCCCCAAGGAAGACCGACGCAGCTTTCCTATTGAAAACTGCTCTACTGAGGAGCTGGACAGGTCTTGCAAATAGTATAGTTCCAGGCTTCCTCTGCGACCCTTGGTGCCCAGACAGAGCCCCAGCCCGGATATTGGATCGTTGAAGGAATCGTTCAGATTCAATACCTCGTTATCATCTTCATCCAAATAGTGCAGATCGTTAAAGGCTCTGGCCAGGTACACCTTGTCCATATACACGGAGGCACCCAGGAAGATTGTGTGTCCGGTTTCCTTCTGGATAAAGTGCCACCTGGTACCCACAGACAAGCGGGCAGCAAGTGTCAGTAGATTGATATCCATATCCATGACATAAGGATAGGGGTTATATACCCTGCGTCCTGAGCTGAACATCTGCTGGCTGAGGCCTCCCCTGATCTGGAAGCGGGAAGATATGGGATAGTTGTAATTCACGCCCAAACCAAGCGCTGCACCAGAGCTCCATAGATCACCCGAATTGGATTCAATTACTTTTCCCAAACCCGGGCTAAACTCGATATCCAGCTTTTTTACTTCAAAGCTCAGTGAGTCCCTTTCTATGGTTTCCTCCTGAGCAAAAGCACTTGCACAACCTAGCAGTATCAATAGCACAATAACGAAATGTTTCATCTACAATCTCCTTTTTGCACAGTCGATTAGTTCTCGATCCATGTCAAGAGCTTTGTTGATTTCATGCAATTACTGAAGTCTCTACACCCTTCTGCTTATCACTGTGAATCGCTGGCTACTATTCAGAAGAACCTTTTTGAGCTTCCCAGTTCGGAGATCACAGCAGAAAGATTCCTGGTTTGAGTAACAAAGTTCTCCGGACCCGGTGTGAAGTCCGGCTGATCTGAAGCATAGATCAGATAGGTAATAAGATTCTGCTCAGGATAGGAGTTCCCGTCCAGAGTCCCTTCGGTCACTTCGTTCCAATCCAGACGTAAGTTATTTCCACTCTCATGGCTAAGGGCTACTCCGTTGGGCATCAGCTACGTTAATCAGGTCTATACCCGTCCACAATGTAGCAGCACTGGCAGTTGAGATGCTTATCTTCTGCTGAGCTGTTCCAATAGCCCGCAAACTACCCTGAACTACAATAGCGGAATTGCTGGCCATGCTTAGGATCACGCCTGGCAGAATGGTTAGGATCTGATCGGAAGGAATAATCACACTCCCGACCGGTTGATAGATGGTATCCGACCACAGGCCTGTTCCCAGGGTATTGCTGTAGCTTAAGCTGAAGTCATCAATCCACCAGTAATTCAGGTTGTAGGTATCACCAGTAAAGACAAAAGCCAGATACGTGGTGTTTGATCTTCCCCATTCCCAGGGTATCGTAGCATTAACTGATTGTGCGGCGAGATCTTGGATCGGACTCGTGCTCCAGACCGTGTTCCAGGTGCTCAGATCGGTAGAGACTTGCACAGAGAGGTTAAAGGTTCCTTGATACCAATCCACCATCTGCTTGAAGGATAGCGTCATATCATGCACTTTACGGGTATCGAAGGCGTAGGTGTAGTACCTGATAGTACCTGTTTCTTCAGGTTCCCAGTTGAACATTAGTTCACATGTGGTTCCACCAGCATTATTGGTATTACTGTAGAACCAGTGATTACCCGTTGAACCCGTCTGAGTCCAGCCTGTAGGTAACACACCTGGATAAGACCACGACATTATCTCTGCTGCACTTAGTCCTAAGACAAATAATAACAGTGCTATGGCAACGATGTACTTCATTCAATCTCCCTGATGCCGGGGCTTTAACGCTCTGTTTTAGTGAACTGGCCGGCGCTTATTTCTTGAGACACAGACTCGAATAGAGCTCAACTGATTTGTCAATGAGAATCTTTCATAATCCGGGCATTCATTATGAACTGTAGTCATCCAATCTGTGCAATCTGTTAATTAAGAGTATTCTGGAGGATGTATCAGATTCTCGAATCCAGCAGGCTGGAAACTAACCTCAATAGCTGAACTGGCCTTAGTTTTCTTCTATCCTGGTTTAGGTGAGTCAAAGTCCTGAATCATAGTCAGTTCTACACTCTCAGGCTGCCAAAAAGCATGTCATATCCAGCTTTTTTGGCTCTTCGTACCCATAAAAGCCTTGACCTAAAAGGCTTTGCAGCAAGAGATGTCCCCCAAATCCTGTTTTAATCGTAATTTATAGCATAAGGCTGGATATAAACGTCAGATGATAGATACTTAGTCAAAGACTACCATAAAGTTAGGCTCAAGACATCGTCCGAAGCCAGTGCTTACCGAATATAGAAACACAGAAATAAAAGACAAGGAGAACTCGATGCAGCGAACATTAAAAATCGCCTTGTTCCTGGTGCTGGCACTGGGAATGTTCACTGGTCTCTGGGCTGATCTGATCACGATCGGCACAGGCACTAGTTATGCTTACGAACCGATAGCCTCATATTATGGCTATCACCGCAGTGCGGCTATTTACACAGCCGGGGAAATTGGTGGCTCGGGAACTATCAACAGTATTTCCTACAAAGCCTACAACACCACCACCACTTCTATCCCTATCAAAGTTTACATCACTACAACGACTGCCAGCGTTTTGACCCCAGCCCAAAACTGGGGAACCCTAACTGCTGGCCTTACCCCCTTGTATGATGCTACTTTCAGCGGAACAACCGCCGGGGAATGGAAGACCATCACTCTGGATACGCCTTATAACTATGGCGGCACAAACCTTTTGGTGCTGATCGAATCCAGCTACGGCGGCAGCGGAGCATCAGGTCCCCAGTGGTATTACTCCACAGCCACCAGCAAGAACCAGTATATCAGAAAAGACACAACTGCTCCGACTACTGAAACGGGCACAGTTAATAGCAACCGTCCCAATATCCAGCTTGATATGAGCAGCTACAGCTCTTTTGCTTCTGAATTTGCAGTTAACCCCACCTCAATA